>JAPSKJ010000275.1 GCA_031177735.1 Nocardioides sp. | reverse complement strand
TGCCCGGCCTCGGCCGCGCCGAGACCGGGATCGGTGGCCTCTACCTGGCCTCCGCCTCGGCCCACCCCGGCGGCGGCGTGCACGGCGCGGCCGGCATGAACGCCGCGCGTGCCGCGCTGGCGCATGCACGACTGCGCCGCCTCACCGGCCGGACCGCGCGCTCCGGAGCCTGACCCCGGACTGACCGGAGCCTGGCCCCGGACTGACCGGAGCCTGACCTGGGCTGGCCTGTCCTGGCCCGGGCGACCGGTGCCGGCTCAGGCCGACTCGCGCGACGCCGCCATCGACGCCATGGCGCGCTCGGTGTCCTCGGTGATCAGGTCCAGGTTGATCTGGGCGCCCGCCCAGACACCGGCTGCGGCGGCGGCGCCGACCTGGGCCCCGATGTCGGCCACGTTGCCTGCCGCCCACACGCCCGGCACCTCGGTGCGGCCGGTCGCGTCGACCACCAGGTGCTCTCCCATCCCGCTGGGGTGCGGCTGCGGCAGCAGTCCGAGGTCGCGCAGGAAGTCCACGCGGGCGTGCATCCGGGTGGCGACCGCCACGACCTCGCGTGCCACGGTCTCCCCGCCACGCAGGCGTACGCCGCTGATCCGGTCGCCCTCGATCTCGACCGCCCCGACCGGACCGGTCACGATCCGGACACCGCGGGCGGCCAGCTGGGCGGCCTGCTCGGGACCCGGCGGATCCGCCTCGTGGCTGAACAGCACCACGTCGTCGCTGAGCTGGCTGAACAGCAGCGCCTGGTGCACCGACATGGGTCCGGTGGCGAGCACGCCGATGGCCCGGTCGCGCACCTCCCAGCCGTGGCAGTAGGGGCAGTGCACGACGTCGCGGCCCCAACGCTCGGCCAGGCCCGGCACGTCGGGCAGCTCGTCGACCAGCCCCGTGGCGATCAGCAGGCGCCGCGCGGTCGTGGTCCGCCCGTCGGTGAGCGAGACCTCGAACCCCGCCTCCACCCGGGTGACGGTTCGGACGTGGGCGTCGACCACGCTGCCGGCGTACGACCGGAGCTCGGCGCGGCCGCGGGCGAGCAGCTCGGCCGGAGGGATGCCGTCGTGACCGAGCAGGACGTGCACGCCGTCGGCGGGCGCGTTGCGGGGCTGGCCCCCGTCGATGACCACCACGCGGCGGCGGGAGCGGGCGAGCGCGGTGGCGCCGGCGAGTCCGGCCGCGCCGCCACCGATCACCACCACGTCGTAGGAGCCGTTGAGAGAATCTGTCGTCATGCCGACGAGCCTGCGCCGCCGCAGCGACGCACGCAAACATCGTTGCTGATCTGGCAAACTGGCCGCATGGACGAGACCCTCGCCGCCGTGGGACCGCGCCTGCGGTCGCTACGGCAGAAGCGCGACGTGACGCTGACCCAGCTCTCCGAGGCGACCGGCATCTCGGTCAGCACACTCTCGCGACTGGAGTCGGGCGAGCGGCGGCCCACCCTGGAGCTGCTGCTGCCGCTGGCCAAGGTGCACGGCGTGACCCTCGACGAGCTCGTCGACGCCCCACCCACCGGAGACCCGCGGGTGCACCTGCGGCCGGTGTCGCAGCGCGGGATGACGATGGTGCCGCTGACCCGGCGGGCCGGCGGCATCCAGGCCTACAAGATCGTCCTGGACCCGGGCACTCCCCGTGAGCCGACCCCGCAGACCCACGAGGGTTACGAGTGGCTCTACGTGCTCGACGGCCGCCTGCGGGTGATCCTCGGCGAGCACGACCTCGTCCTCGGCCCCGGCGAGGCCGCGGAGTTCGACACCCGCACACCGCACTGGTTCGGGCCCGCCGACGGCCGCCCGGTGGAGTTCCTCAGCCTCTTCGGCAAGCAGGGCGAGCGCGCCCACCTGCGCGCGCGGCCGAAGGCGAGCCGCTGAGCCGGGACTCAGTCGAGGCAGAACTCGTTGCCCTCCGGGTCCTGCATCACGATGAACCCCGAGCTCAACGGCGGGTCGGGCTCGAGACGCCGCACCCGGGTGGCGCCGGCAGCCACCAGGCGCCGGCACTCCGACTCCAGCGCCGCCATCCGCTCCTCACCCGTGAGCCCGGGTGCGGCGCGGACGTCGAGATGGACCCGGTTCTTGGTGACCTTGGCCTCGGGGACGCGCTGGAAGAACAGCCGGGGGCCGGCTCCCTCGGGGTCCACGCACGCCGACGCGCGGTTGCGCTGCGCTTCCGGGAGGGTCGCGTCGAAGTCCTGCCACGACCCGTTGCCCGGCGGTGGCGGCGGGTGGACGTAGCCGAGCGCGTCGTTCCAGAACAGTGACAGGCGCCACGGGTCGGCGCAGTCGAAGGTCACCTGGATCTGCTTCACGGACAACGCAGCGCCTCCTTCCCGGCCGGATCTCGGCCGCGACGGTGACGCTACCGACGCACCAGGACAGCGGGTGTCCGCTGGATCGGGGCGGTAGGGGAGAATCGCCCGGTGAGCTTCCAGAGGTACGTCGCGCTGGGCGACTCCTTCACCGAAGGCGTCGGCGATCCCGACCTGACCCGCCCCAACGGCTGCCGCGGCTGGGCCGACCGGGTCGCGGAGGTGCTGGCGCTGAGGTCACCGGGCTTCGGCTACGCCAACCTGGCGATCCGCGGACGCAAGCTCGCCGCGATCCTCGGCGAGCAGCTCGAGCCCGCGATCGCCCTGCAGCCCGACCTGGTCACGATCCACGGCGGCGGCAACGACGTCCTCCGACCCAAGGTGGACCTCGACGCGCTGGCCGCCAGCTACGACGCCGCTGTCGCGCGGTTGGCCGCGACCGGCGCCCACGTCGTGATGTTCACCCTCGCCGATCCGGGTCTCAACCCGGTGACGCGGTTGATCCGCGGACGCACCGCGATCTTCAACGAGTGGATCCGCGAGATCGCCGACGTCCGCGGCGCCACCGTCGTGGACATGTGGCGGATGCGCGACTGGAAGGTCGCCGAGGTGCTCGACGCCGACCGGCTCCACCTCAACGCGGCCGGCCACGAGTCGATCGCGATCGCCGTGCTCGACGCGCTCGGGATCGAGCACGGCCTGGTCGCGCCGGCGGTGCAGGTCCCGGAGCTGTCCCGGCGCGAGCAGCGCGCGGCCGACCTGGAGTGGGCGCGCACCCACTTCGCGCCGTGGGTGCACCGGCGGATCACCGGCCGCTCCTCAGGTGACGGCCTGCTGCCCAAGCGGCCCACGCTGGAGCCGATCGGGTCGTGAGCCCCGACGTGGCACGGCTGGTCCGCTGGGTCGAGGGCGGCGGGCACTGGCTCGTGCTGCGCCGCACCCCGGACGAGATCACCGTGGCCCTGTACAGCTGCGACGACGAGGAGATGGCGCGCGTGAGGTCGGCCGAGCCGGACCTGCTGGCCTACGTCGGCGACCGCTCGACCAGCGCGGACTGACCGCGGCGGATGAATCAGGGCCCGCACCGGCTGGCTGCCGGCGCGGGCCCTGGTCCGTCGACTTCACCCGAAGGTCATCGGCGACCGGCCGAGCGTGCGGCGGTCTGGCGGAGCGTGAAGGTGTCGCTGTCCGCCCGGTGCTGACCATCGCCGGGATAGATGGCGACGACGGTGTGCTTGCCCGGGCGGAGCTTCCCGCTCGGGCGGCAGGTCGCCGTGCCACCCTGGATGGTCGCGACGCACAGCGTCCGGCCACCCGAGGTGCCCACGGAGAAGGTGACCTGACCGGTCGCACCCGCGACCAGCGCGGCGCTGAGCACGACCTTCTTCTTGCCCTTCTTGCCCACCCGGACCTTCGTCGCCGAGGCGTCGAGCTGCGGGTCGATCGCCACCGGCGGCTGGGGGGTCGGCTGGGTGGTCGGCTGGGTCACGGTCAGCACGAAGGTGCGCTGCGCCGGAGCGTAGGCCTGGTCACCGGAGTAGATCGCCGTGACGACGTAGTCGCCGGGCGCGGGCAGCATCGCGGGCGCGCA
>JAPSKJ010000274.1 GCA_031177735.1 Nocardioides sp. | reverse complement strand
CGCGGCACACCCGCGCGCTCGGCGATCTGGGCGGTGCCCACCTGGGGGCCGAGCTCCTCGATGGTGCGGACGGCGGCCGCCACGATCTGCTGGCGGCGCTGCGCGCCGGCGTCACCCCCGCGGTCGTCGGTCGGGGGAGCCGCCGAGCGGGAGGGCCGGCTCGGCCGGCGTACCGCTGAGGGGTCCACCCACGTCGTTCTGTCCACCACCGCGTTACCGTATCTGCGTACTCGCCAGTAGGTACAGGTTGTACCGGCGCTTGCGCCGTGGCAGCATGCCGTACGAGGTACACCGAGGTACACCGTGTACCGCGACGAAAGGGACGCACGCATGGCACGCCGCTCCCCCTGGATGGATCAGGACCTCGACGACTTCCGCGATCTGGCTCGCACGTTCTGCGAGAAGGAGATCAAGCCGCACATCGACACCTTCATCGCCAACAAGCAGGTCGACCGGGAGCTGTGGAACAAGGCCGGCGAGGTCGGTCTGCTCTGCCTCTCCATCCCCGAGGAGTACGGCGGCGGCGGGGGCACCTTCGCCCACGAGGCCATTCTCATCGAGGAGCAGGCCCGGGTCGGCGACAGCTCGTGGGGAGTCGCCCTCCACAACGGGATCGTCGCCCACTACCTCCTCCGCTACGGCACCGAGGAGCAGAAGCAGGAGTGGCTGCCCAAGATGGCGAGCGGCGAGGTGGTCGGCGCGATCGCGATGACCGAGCCCGGCACCGGCTCCGACCTGCAGAACGTCAAGACCAAGGCGATCCGCGACGGCGAGGAGTACGTCGTCAACGGTGCCAAGACGTTCATCACCAACGGCTCCCAGGCCGATCTGGTGCTCACGGTCGCGAAGACCGACCCGGAGGAGGCCGCCAGCGGGATCTCGCTGGTGCTCGTGCCGACCGACAGCGCCGGCTTCTCGCGCGGGCGGGTGCTCGACAAGATCGGCATGAAGGGCCAGGACACCTCCGAGCTGATCTACGAGGACGTCCGCATCCCGGTCGCGAACCTGCTCGGCGAGCAGGAGGGCCAGGGCTTCGTGCAGCTGATGGAGCAGCTCCCGCAGGAGCGGCTGATCGTCGCGGTGCAGTGCGTGGCCGCGATGGAGTTCTGCTTCGAGGAGACGATGCGCTACGTCCACGACCGGCAGGCGTTCAACCGGCCGATCTGGGGATTCCAGAACACCAAGTTCAAGATGGCCGAGGTCGCCACCGAGGCCCGGGTGGCCCGGTCGTTCCTCGACGAGTGCATCGGGCTGCACGTCGAGGGGCAGCTCGACATCCCGACCGCAGCCATGGTGAAGCTCTGGTGCTCCGAGCGCGCCCAGCGGGTCGCCGACACCTGCCTGCAGCTGCACGGCGGCTACGGCTACATGAACGAGTACCCCATCGCCCGCGCCTGGGCCGACCTCCGCGTCTCCCAGATCTACGCAGGCACCTCGGAGATCATGAAGGAGATCATCTCCCGGTCCCTCCCGGCGCCTGTCTGATGCCCGGCCCCGGCCCCACCGAACGCCCCACCGAACGCCCTACCGACGCCTACTGGCACTGCACCACCCCAACCAGCTGAGAACAGGAATCTGATGGCTGAAGCATTCATCTACGACCACCTGCGCACCCCCCGTGGTCGTGGCAAGAAGACCGGGGCGCTCCACGAGATCAAGCCGATCGACCTCGTCACCGGCCTCCTCGACGAGGCCGCCAAGCGCAACCCGACCCTCGACACCAACCGGGTCGACGACATCGTGCTCGGCGTCGTCTCACCGGTCGGGGACCAGGGCATGGACATCGCTCGCACCGCCGCGCTGACCTCGGGCCTGCCCCAGACGGTCGCCGGCGTGCAGCTCAACCGCTTCTGTGCCTCGGGCCTCGAGGCCGTCAACCAGGCGGCCGCGCGGGTGCGCTCCGGCTGGGAGGACCTCATCATCGCCGGTGGTGTCGAGTCGATGAGCCGCGTTCCGATCGGCTCCGACGGTGGCGCCTGGGCGATGGACCCCGCCACCGCCTACGCCGCCGACTTCGTCCCGCAGGGCATCGGCGCCGACCTGATCGCCACCATCGAGGGCTTCAGTCGTGAGGACGTCGACGCGTTCGCCGCCGAGTCCCACGCCCGCGCCGACAAGGCCTGGAGCAACGGCTACTACGACGACGCCGTCGTGCCGGTCTACGACAAGAACGGCCAGCTGGTGCTGGCCAAGGACGAGCTGATCCGTCCCGGCACCACCGTCGAGTCGCTGGCCGGCCTCAAGCCGTCCTTCGCCGACCAGGGCCGCGACGCCGGCTTCGACGAGGTCGCGCTCTCGAAGTACCACTGGATCGAGCAGATCAACCACGTCCACCACGCCGGCAACTCCTCCGGCATCGTCGACGGTGCCGCGCTCGTCCTCATCGGCAGCGAGCAGGTCGGGCAGGACTACGGCCTGACCCCCAAGGCGAAGATCGTCTCCACCGCGGTGATCGGCTCCGAGCCGACCATCATGCTCACCGGGCCGGCCCCGGCGGCGTACAAGGCGCTCGGCAAGGCCGGCCTCACCCCCGCCGACATCGACCTGTGGGAGATCAACGAGGCGTTCGCCGCGGTGGCGCTGCGCTTCATGAAGGACATGGGCATCACCCCCGACGTCACCAACGTCAACGGCGGCGCCATCGCCATGGGCCACCCGCTCGGCGCCACCGGCGCCATCATCCTCGGCACGCTGGTGGACGAGCTGATCCGCCAGGGCAAGCGCCGCGGCCTCGCCACGCTGTGCATCGGCGGCGGCATGGGCATCGCCACCATCGTCGAGATCGTCTGACCAGCGGCGTACGGACAAGAGAGACACGAAGACATGACTGAGCAGATCGCGCAGAGCGCCGTTCGCTACGACATCGACGCCGACGGCATCGTCACCCTGACCCTGGACGACCCCACCCAGTCGGCCAACACGATGAACGACCTCTACATCGACTCGATGGAGGCGGCCGTCGAGCGCCTCCAGACCGAGATCGACCAGGTCACCGGGGTCGTCATCGCCTCGGCGAAGAAGACCTTCTTCGCCGGCGGCGACCTGAGGAAGATCGTCCAGGCCCGCCCGGAGAACGCCGGTGAGGTCTTCGCCGAGGTCGAGCGGGTCAAGGCGACCCTCCGCAGGCTGGAGACCCTCGGCAAGCCGGTCGTCGCCGCGATCAACGGCGCCGCCCTGGGTGGCGGCCTCGAGATCGCGCTGGCCACCCACCACCGGATCGCCGTCGACGGCAAGTACGACATCGGCCTGCCCGAGGTGCAGCTCGGCCTGCTGCCCGGCGGGGGTGGGGTCACCCGCACCGTGCGCATGTTCGGCATCATGACCGCGCTGATGGACATCCTCGGCCAGGGCACGAAGTTCAAGCCCGCCGCCGCTCGGGAGAAGGGTCTCGTCGACGAGGTCGTCGCGACCGCCGAGGAGCTGATCCCGGCCGCCAAGGCGTGGATCGCCGACAACGCCGGCAACGCTGAGGCCGCCTCCCAGCCGTGGGACCGGCCGGGCTACAAGATCCCGGGCGGCACGCCGGCGACGCCGAAGCTCGCCGCGTTCCTGCCCGCGTTCTCGCCCCTGCTGCGCAAGCAGACCAAGCAGGCGCCGTACGCCGCCCCGCACGCGATCCTCGCCGCCGCGGTCGAGGGCGCGCAGGTCGACTTCGACACCGCCTCGCGGATCGAGTCGCGCTACTTCACCAAGCTCGCCACGGGCCAGCAGTCGAAGAACATGATCCAGGCGTTCTTCTTCGACCTCGGCTCGATCAACTCGGGCGCGCTGCGGCCCGACGGCATCGAGAAGTACATGCCGAGGAAGGCCGTCGTCCTGGGCGCGGGCATGATGGGCGCCGGCATCGCCTACGTGCTGGCCCGCGCCGGCGTGGAGGTCGTGCTGAAGGACGTCACCATCGAGGC
>JAPSKJ010000018.1 GCA_031177735.1 Nocardioides sp. | reverse complement strand
CGTGCGACAGCCGCGGGCGGTCGACCCGGGGCCCATCTGGCGGGCCGGCAAGGCGGCAGGGAAGACCGACGACGAGATCTGGGCGGACTACGACCGCCAGCAGGCGGAAGCGAGCGCACAGCAATGAACCACGAGTTCCGCTCCGGCTTCGCCTCCTTCGTGGGGCGGCCCAATGCCGGCAAGTCGACGCTGACCAACGCGCTGGTGGGCCAGAAGGTCGCGATCACCTCCGACAAGCCGCAGACCACCCGCACCGTGGTGCGCGGCATCGTGCACCGCCCCGACGCCCAGCTGATCCTCGTGGACACCCCCGGCCTGCACCGCCCGCGCACGTTGCTCGGCGAGCGGCTCAACGACCTGGTGCACACCACCTGGTCGGAGGTCGACGTGGTGGCGATGTGCTTCCCGGCCAACGAGAAGGTCGGGCCCGGTGACCGCCACATCGCCACCGAGCTGGCCAAGCTCAAGCGGGTCACCAAGGTCGCCGTGGCCACCAAGACCGACCTGGCCGCCCCCGACCGGATCGGCGAGCACCTGCTCGACATCGCCGGGCTCGGCCAGGACCTCGGCATCGACTGGGCCGAGATCGTGCCCGTCTCGAGCGTCTCCGGCGATCAGGTCAAGCTCCTGGAGGACCTGCTCGTCGGCATGCTGCCCGAGGGGCCGCCGCTCTATCCCGAGGGCGAGCTCACCGACAGTCCCGACGAGATCCTGGTGGCCGAGCTGATCCGCGAGGCCGCCCTCGACGGCGTGCGCGACGAGCTGCCGCACTCCATCGCGGTGCTGGTGGAGGAGATGGGCCTGCGTGAGGGCCGCGCCGACGACAAGCCGCTGATGGACATCCACGCCAGCCTCTACGTCGAGCGCGACTCCCAGAAGGGCATCGTCATCGGCCACAAGGGCTCACGGCTCAAGCAGGTCGGGCAGCGCGCCCGCCTGCAGATCGCCGAGCTGCTGGGCGTGCCGGTCTTCTTGGACCTGCGCGTCAAGATCGCCAAGGACTGGCAGCGGGACCCACGCCAGCTCCGCAAGCTCGGTTTCTGAGCCGGCTCCCGGCTACGCCTGCGACCTGGTCCTCACGCGCCGTCCTCCGGCGCCCAGCAGATGCCCCACGTCTGGCCGTCGGCCCACTGCTCGGCGGTCGGCCACTCATAACCCCACTGGTAGTCGAGCGCATCCGCGGCGACCGCGCGCGCGGCCTCCTGGCAGGGCTCCTCGCCGGCTGCCCGGGCGGCCTCGGCGCCGGGGTAGTCGCCGGGCGGCAGGTCGACGGTCGAGATGGCGCGCCAGGTGTGCGGCTCGCGACAGATCACCCGGGCGAACCCGGGCGTGCCCGGCTCGGCCGTGCCGCAGACCCCCAGCTGCGATCCGTCGTCCTCGAGTACGCCGTCGAGCCGGCCGGTCAGCTCGGCCAGCCGACCCTCGGCGGCGACCGCGATGGCGTCACAGCGATACCAGTCGGCGCCGGCGTCGGACTCCTCCAGCGAGGGGGTGAACCAGACCGCGCGCACCATGCTCAGCCGCCGCTGCTCCGCGGTGCCGCCGAGGAGGTCGGCGAGCCGCCGCGGACACTCGCGGGCCGCCTGCCGGCTGACCCGCGCGGAGTCCACGGCCAGGAGATGCCCGTCCACCACCGTGTCCAGCCGCCCGACGGCATAGGTCTGCGCGGTGTGCGGCCGCCCGCACGGCACCGACCGGTCCTCGACCGGTGCGGCCGGGGCGATCGCCTCCTCCCAGGTCAGCCGGTGGCAACCGCGCGCCGCGGGAGCCGGCACCGGGGTCGCCGTGGTCGGGGTGGGTGAGGCGGAGGGCGAGGGCGCCGGCGTACCGCCGTCACCGGTGCAACCGGCGAGCGTGCCGGCCAACGGTCCCGCCATCAGGATCGCCGCAAGGGCACGGGGCAGCGGGCTCACTCCGCGGTCCTGGCCCAGCACACCGAGCGTCGGTTGCCCGCGTCCCACTCCGCCTCGCGGAACCAGGTGTACCCGAAGTCGTAGTCGGTGGGATAGCCCAGCCAGGCGCCCACCGAGTCGGCGCAGTAGTCCTGCGTGATCTGCTCAGCCGACTCGTCGCCGGGATAGGGGTCACCGGCCTCGCCGAGGCGGATCGTCGTCACGGCGCGCCAGTCGTGCGGCTTCGAGCACGGCACCCGCGTGCCCTCGTCCACCGAGGCGCCCTTCGCGCAGGCCATCCAGCGGTCGTCGACCTGCTGGCTGGCGAAGAGGCCGTCGACGGTCGTGGGCAGGTCGAGGAGCCGGGCACCGCGGGTGCCGCCCGCCACCACGTCGCAGCGGAACCAGCGCGCACCGGCCTCCCAGGCCTCCTCGCTGGGCCGGAAGAAGACCCAGGTGAGGATCGAGCGCATCACCAGGCTCTCGTCCGCGCCCAGGTAGGCCTCCAGGCCGTCGGTGCACGTCGTGAACGCCCACCGGTCCAGGGCCGGGTCGAGCCGGTCGGTCACCTCGCCGGGGAGGTCGCCGACGAGGAAGGTCTCCGCCGTGTGCGGCTCGGCGCAGTCGACCGGCTCGGCGCCGTTGCTCAGCTCGCCGAGGTCACGGGCGCTCAGGTCGCGACACTCACCGGCTGTCGGGGCGGCACCCACGTCGCTCGGCGGCGTCTCGCCGTCGCCACCGCACCCCGACAGGACGGCCCCGAGGAGCAGGGCCGCCGAGGTGACAGCGAGCAGGTGGGGGAGGCGCCGGGTCACGGTCGGCAAGGTTAGGCCATGGCCGGGCGGGGGCACTGGCGCCGCATGACGGACCTCGCGCTCGCCCTGCTCCGCCACGGCTATCGCGCGCTCGGTCGCGAGCGGGAGCGGGCCGGCGGCACCGACCCGTTCGTGGCGCGGCTGCTCGGCCGCCGGACGGTGGTGGTGCGCGGGCACGCCGGTGCTCGGCTCTTCTACGACGAGAGCGTCATCCGGCGGCGCGGGGCGGTGCCGCCGCCGTTGGCGTGGCTGCTCTTCGGCCGCGGCGCGGTGCACGGACTCGACGACAACTCGCACCGCGACCGCAAGCTGCTGCTGGTCGACGCCCTCGCCGGCGTGCAGCCCCTCGTCGCGGAGGCGGGGGAGCGGCTCGCCGCCGCCGACTGGAGCGAGCCGGTGATGGCCTTCGACCGGCTGGTGGAGGTCTACGGCACCGCGGCCCTGCACTGGGCCGGCATCGAGGTGGCCGATGAGGAGGCTGCCAGGATCAGCCGCCGGCTGGCCGCGATCGTCGACGGGTTCGGTTTCGCCGGGCCCGCCTACGCGCGTGCCTGGCGCCAGCGGCTGTGGTCCGACCGCTGGGCGGCCCGGATGGTGCGGGAGGCCCGCGACGGTCGACGTGCTCCTTCCGCGGGCTCGCCGCTGGCGACGCTGGCCGGCGCTCGCGACCTCGACGACCGCACGGCCGGCGTCGAGCTGCAGAACCTGATCCGCCCGACCATCGCGGTGGCGTGGCTCGGCGCGTTCGGGGCGCACCGGCTGGAGGAGAACCCCGCCTTCCGGGCCCGGGTGGCCGAGGACGTCCACGCCCGCCGCGCCTTCGCCCAGGAGGTCCGGCGAGCGACGCCGTTCACCCCGTTGCTGGCCGGGCGGGTACGCCGCCCGACGACCCTCGAGGGAGTCGAGCTGCGTCCCGGCGACTTCGTGGTGCTCGATGTGTGGGGGATCGACCACGACCCGGGCCGGTGGGAGCACCCGGCCCGGTTCGACCCGGACCGGTTCCTCGACCGCACGCCCGACGCCTTCGACCTGGTGCCGCAGGGCGGCGGGCACCCCTCGGGTCATCGCTGCCCGGGGGAGCCGCTCACGCTGCTCCTGCTCGACGAGACCTTCCGGGTGCTGTCGGGGCTGGACTACCGGCTGCGCGGCTCGGCCGACGTGGACCTACGCCGCATGCCCGCTCGGGTTCGCTGAGGCGCCGTCCGCGAGCTGGTCGCGCAGGTCGCGCAGGATCCGTGCGAGCAGTCGCGAGACCTGCATCTGGGTCACGCCCAGCTCACGGCCGATCTCCTCCTGGGTCTGGTCCTCGAAGAAGCGCAGGTAGAGGATTCGCCGGTCGCGCTCGGGCAGCTGCCGGACGACGGGCGCCAGGGTGGTGCGCGCGTCCGCGGCCTCGAGCTCGCCCTCCTCGCTGCCGTCGTCGGGGATGAGCTCGCCGAGGGTGGCTGCGGAGTCGTGCGCGAGCGGCTGGTCCAGCGACGTCGGCTGGAAGCAGCCGTAGGCCGTCATGGCGTCCTGGTACTCCGCGTCGGTGAGGTCCATCGCCCGACGGATCTCCCCATCGCTCGGCTCGTGGCCGAGCTGCTGGGTGAGGCCCTCGATGCAGCTGTTGACCTGCCACTGCAGCTCCTGCACCCGCCGCGGCGGCCGCACCGTCCAGCCGTGATCGCGGAAGTGGCGCTGCAGCTCGCCGCGGATCGTCGGCACGGCGTAGGTCAGCAGGTCCTTGCCGCGCGAGGGGTCGAAGCGGAGCACCGCCTTCGTGAGCCCTTCGTAGGCGGCCTGCTGGAGGTCGTCCATCGCGACACCGCGGTTGCGGTAGCGGGCGGCGACCGCCTCTGCGACGCCGCGGTTGATCACGATGATCTCGTCGAGGAGACGACGACGCTCGGCCAGGTCGTCGGTCTCGTAGGCCCGGGTCAGCAGGTCGTCGGTCGCGTGGGCGCGCTGGGCGCGGGTCATGCCGGGGTCGCCGTCGGGCGCCGGTGCTCTCTGGTCCCCCGCCACACGGTCAGTGGGGGTGCGTGTCGTGCCTGCCATGGTCTGCCTCCATCCCGAGCGGACGTGCATTTCCTGGGCCAGTCGTGTGTTCAACGTAGCCTCGCGGGCCCGATTCGCCAACCACCGTCCTTCGGGTGCGGCATCGCCCGCACGCGTGCGGGAGGGCCGATGGGGGTACGACATGGACATGGCGGCCGTCCGACCGGTCGAGCGCGCCTCCGACCTGCCGGCGAAGGTGTGAGCGACTGATGCGAGTGCTGGTGGTCAACCCCGGGTCGAGCACGCTCAAGCTCGCGCTCGTGGTCGACGGCGCCTCCGAGAGCTCGCAGGCCGTCCCCCACGACGGGATCGGCGAGGTGGAGGAGCTCTTCGAGCGGTGGGGGCCGGTCGACGCGGTCGGGATCCGCTTCGTGCACGGCGGACCGGACCACCTCGAGCCGGTGGCGGTCACCGACGGCGTGCTCGAGTCGCTGGCCGACGCGTGCGACCTGGCGCCGCTGCACAACCCACCGGCGCTCGCGGCGGCCCGGGCGCTCAGGGCGAAGGGCGCTCCCGTGGTGGCCTGCTTCGACACCACGTTCCACACCACCCTGCCGCCCGCCGCCGCCACCTACGCACTGCCGCGGGAGTGGAACCAGCGCTGGCGGCTGCGCCGCTACGGCTTCCACGGTCTCTCCTACGAGTACGCCGCCCGCCGGGCCGCCGAGCTCCTCGGTCGACCGCTCGGCGAGCTGCGGCTGGTGCTGGCGCACCTCGGCGGCGGGGCCTCGCTGTGCGCGGTCCGCGATGGCCGCTCGGTCGACACCACAATGGGGTTCACCCCGCTCGACGGTCTCCCGATGCAGGTGCGCAGCGGCGCCGTCGACCCCGGTCTGCTGCTGTGGCTGCTCCGGTCGGGGGGCGTCGGGCTCGACGAACTCGCCGACACCCTCGAGCACCGCTCCGGGCTGGCAGGGCTGTCCGGCACGTCGGGCGACATCCGCGAGGTGCTCAAGGGCGTCGCCACCGGTGACCCCGACGCCGGGCGCGCGCTCGAGGTCTACGTGCACGGCCTCCGCCTCGGGATCGGCGCGATGGCGGCCGCGGCCGGCGGACTCGACGCTCTCGTCTTCACCGGCGGTGTCGGCGCGCACACCCCACAGGTGCGCTCCCTCGCCGTCGCCTGGCTCGGCCATCTCGGCTTCGAGCTCGACGAGGAGCTCAACGAGGAGGCCGGCTGCGACCGCGACATCGCCGCCTCGGGTGCCCGCGCCCGGGTGCTGGTGATCCACGCCCGGGAGGAGCTGTCGGTCGCCCGGGCGGTCGGATCCGTGCTCGGCTGAAAAACTTTTGCCGGGCTCGACGCGTTTGCGTGATCGGGCGACCGGGTACCTACCGCCGCCGGCGGCTCGGGCAGCGGGGCTCACGCAGTCCTGTCCGGGAGGTGCTGCATCCGCGAGCCGCCGGCACTTCTTCTTCCCGCGGCTGCTCGTCAGGTGGCCAGCAGGGCGGCCAGCGTGGCGCCGAGCTCGAGGGCGGCGGCCGTGTCCGCGTCGCCCACCTCGCCCATCACCTCGAGCACGGGCGCCGCCTGGACCCACCCGAGCGCCCCGACGATGGACTGGACCGACCGGACCGCCCCGGTCACGTCGTACCGACCGTGCACCCACAGCCCGTAGGGCCGCCTCGCGGTCGCGCCCGCGGCGCTGCCGGGGCCACCGGACTCGTCGAGGGCGCCGCCCACGGCGAGGAACGTGGAGTCGAAGAAGTGCTTGAGCGCACCCGACATGTAGCCGAAGTTCGCGGAGGTGCCGAGCAGGTAGCCGTCGCAGGACAGCACGTCGTCGGCGGTCGCCGCGAGCGCACCGCGGACCACGACCTCCACGCCCTCGACCTCGGGGTGCTGCGCACCGGCGATGACGGCCTCGCCCAGCCGGGTCAGCGACCTGGTGGGGGTGTGGTGGACGACCAGCAGCCTCGGCATCAGGCGGTAGCCAGGCGCCGCCCGGTCACTGCGCGCGGCACGATGTGCACCCACAACGGGCGGTTGCCCGCCGGCCAGCTCTCGTGCTCGCGCACCTCGACGGGGACCTCCTCGGGGCGGTACCTCACCTCGGCGGTGCCCCGCAGCAGCACGCTCCACCCGAGGTGCGTCGCGGGGTCGATCTGGTCGGTCTCGAACGCGACCTGGTTGTCGTCGACCTCGCGCACCAGAGAGGAGTACGCCGAGGTGCGGATCCACACCCCGCGCTCGTGCACCACGTAGTTGACCGGCAGGGCGACCGGCCCGGACCCCGAGCTCCACGCGATCCGGCCGAGCAGCTGGCCACTGGCCAGCTTCCAGCACTCGTCCTCGCCCAGCTCGATGAGCTGGATCTCCGGCCACTCCTCGCTGCTCATGGGGCCAGTCTCGCGCGCCGGTCAACACACTCCCCACCTCCGGCCGTCCGGGGTGGGTTAGAGTGGCGTCGTCATGATGCGCCAGCTCCTCCTTCGCTGCCGCAGCGAGGTCTGACTCAGCCGGACCCCCTCGCTGCGGAGTCTTGTTGCGCGACCGGCGCCGACCTCCATTCTCGAGAGACAGCGAAGACCCATGACCAAGCTCAGCAACACGCACAACTTCCAGGCCGCCTCCGGCATGCCGGTCGAGCGCTACCGCGCGTTCGTCCCCGTCGACGTGCCCGACCGCACCTGGCCGACGAGGAAGATCACCCACGCTCCCCGGTGGCTCTCGACCGACCTGCGCGACGGCAACCAGGCGCTGATCGACCCGATGAGCCCGGCGCGCAAGCTGAAGATGTTCGACCTGCTCGTGAAGATGGGCTACAAGGAGATCGAGGTCGGCTTCCCGAGCGCCAGCCAGACCGACTTCGACTTCGTGCGCAAGCTCATCGAGGACGACCGCATCCCCGACGACGTGCAGATCTCGGTGCTGACCCAGGCCCGCGAGGACCTGATCGAGCGCACGGTCCAGTCGCTGGTCGGCGCGCCCCGCGCGACCGTCCACCTCTACAACGCCACCGCCGAGCTGTTCCGCCGGGTCGTCTTCGGTGTCACGCCCGAGGAGTGCATCGGCATCGCCACGCGCGGCACGGAGCTGGTCGTGAAGTACGCCGAGAACCTGCTCGGTGACATCGTCGGCTCCGGGGACTTCGGCTACCAGTACAGCCCGGAGATCTTCACCCAGACCGACACCGACTACGCCCTCGAGGTGTGCGAGCGCGTCTCCGACGTCTGGCAGCCCGAGCCGGGCCGGGAGATCATCCTCAACCTGCCGGCGACCGTCGAGATGTCGACGCCGAACACCTACGCCGACCAGATCGAGTACTTCTCCCGCGGGCTGACCCGGCGCGAGGTCAGCACGATCAGCCTGCACCCGCACAACGACCGCGGCACCGCGGTGGCGGCCACCGAGCTGGGTCTGATGGCCGGTGCCGACCGGGTCGAGGGCTGCCTGTTCGGGCACGGCGAGCGCACCGGCAACGTCGACCTGGTCACCCTGGGCATGAACCTGTTCAGCCAGGGCATCGACCCGCAGATCAACTTCGCCGTCGACGGTGGCATCGACGAGATCCGCCGCACCGTGGAGTACTGCACCCAGCTGCCGGTCCACCCGCGCCACCCCTACGCCGGCGACCTGGTCTACACCGCGTTCTCCGGGTCGCACCAGGACGCGATCAAGAAGGGCCTGGAGGACCTCGAGCGCCGCGCCGCCGAGCGGGGCATCCCGGTGGAGCAGATCGAGTGGGAGGCGCCGTACCTCCCGATCGACCCCAAGGACGTCGGCCGCACCTACGAGGCGGTCATCCGGGTCAACAGCCAGTCCGGCAAGGGCGGCGTGGCGTACGTGCTGAAGGCCGAGCACAAGCTCGACCTCCCGCGCCGGGCGCAGATCGAGTTCAGCCGCGTCATCCAGCAGCACACCGACGCCTCCGGCGGCGAGGTCACGCCCGAGGAGATCTGGTCGATCTTCCGCAGCGAGTACCTCGACCGCGAGGCGCCGCTGAAGCTCAACTCGGTGCACACCTCCAGCGCGGCGGGGGAGAAGGACGCGCTCAGCGTGAACGTGTACGTCGACGGCGAGCTCACCACGCTCACCGGCGAGGGCAACGGGCCGATCGCGGCGTTCGTCACCGCGATCAACGACCTGCCCCACGACTTCGACGTGCGGGTGCTCGACTACCACGAGCACGCGCTGTCCTCCGGCGGTGACGCCCTCGCGGCCGCGTACGTCGAGTGCTCGGTGCGCGACCGGCTCTACTGGGGCGTGGGCGTCGACGCCAACATCGTCACTGCGTCGCTGAAGGCCGTGATCAGCGCGGTCAACCGCGCCGGCTGAGCGGCGGCCTCACGGGCGGAGGTGGAGGCGCGGCTCGAGCCAGGCCAGGGCCGCGCCCACCACCTCCTCCGCGGGCGGATCGTTGTCGATGACCACGCCGTCCTCGTCCGGCTCCAGCGGCTCCAGGGCGGCGAACTGCGAGTCCAGCAGCGAGGCCGGCATGAAGTGGTCTCGGTGGCTCATCCGGTCACGCAGCACCTCCGGGGTGCCGACGAGGTGCACGAACAGCGTCGGCTCGTCGGGCACCCCGGAGCGCAGGATGTCGCGGTAGGAGCGCTTCAGGGCCGAGCACGCCACCACCGTCGACGCCTTGGCCTCGTGCCGCTCGCGCGTCCAGTCGGCCAGCGCCTCCAGCCACGGGCGCCGGTCGTCGTCGTCGAGCGGGACGCCGGCCCGCATCTTCTCGATGTTGGCCGGTGGGTGGAAGGCGTCACCCTCGGCGAGCTCGAGCCCGAACCACTGCGCGAGGGCGGCACCCACCGTGGTCTTGCCGGTGCCGGACACGCCCATCACCACGACGTGGCAGTGCACCGGGCTTTGAGTCATCAGGACACCGCCGTCACGACGACCCACCCGGCGCAGGCGAGCGCGAAGGCGCTCAGCCCGAGTGTGGTCTCCATGACCGTCCAGGTGCGCAGGGTGGTCTTCTCGTCCATGCCGAAGAACCTACTCACCAGCCAGAATCCCGAGTCGTTGACGTGGGACAGCACGGTGGCGCCGGCCGCGATGGCCATGACGATCAGGGCGATCTGCACGTCGCCGAACCCCTCGGCCGCGACCGGTGCGGCGATGAGCCCGGCGGTCGTGGTCAGGGCGACCGTCGCCGAGCCCTGGGCGACGCGCAGCGCCGTGGCGATCAGGAACGCCTGCACGATGATCGGCAGGCCCAGGTCGCCGAGCGACTCCGTCAGCGCGGTGCCGATGCCGCTGACCCGGAGCACCCCGCCGAACATGCCGCCCGCACCGGTGATGAGGATGACCGAGCAGATCGGGCCGAGTGCCCTGTCGAGCACGCCGCTGGTCTCGGCGAGCGAGCCGGTGTGGCGGTGGAGCAGGGCGAGCGCTGCGAGGAGGGTGAGCAGCAGGGCGACCGGCGTGTTGCCGAGGAGACGGAGGAAGTCGACCGGGCCGCTTCCCTCGATCGTGCCGGCCTCGATGAGGGTGGAGAGCACCGTGTTGAGAGAGATCAGCAGCATGGGCAGCAGGAGCAGGAGCAGCACCAGGCCGAAGGACGGCACCGGCCGCTCCGGCTTGTCGGTGCCCTCATCGATGTCACCGAACAGGGTGGTCGGCACGTCCACCACGAACCGCGCGGCGAGGAAGCGCGAGACGAGCATGACGCCGACGTACCACGCCACCACCGCCGTCGGGACGCCCACCAGCAGGATCACGCCGATGTCGCCCTCGAGCGAGACGCCGGCCGCGACGGGGCCCGGGTGCGGCGGCACCAGGGCGTGCATCGCTGCGAAGCCGCCGGCCGCCGGGAGTGCGTAGAGCAGCACCGAGCCGCCGAAGCGGCGAGCGACGGTGAGGATGATCGGGAGGAAGACCACCAGGCCGGCGTCGAAGAAGATCGGGAAGCCGAACAGGAGGGCGGCCACGCCGAGCGCGATCGGCGCCCGTCGCTCGCCGAAGCGGGCGATCAGGGTGTCCGCGAGCACCTGGGCGCCGCCCGTGGTCTCCAGCAGCCGCCCGAGCATCACGCCGAACCCGACCAGCAGGGCCACCGAGCCGAGCGTGGAGTTGAAGCCGAACGCGATGGCGGCGGGCACGTCGGCGAGCGGGATGCCCGCCGCGATGGCCGTGGCGATGCTGACCAGCACCAGCGCGGGGAACGCGTGCAGCTTCAGCCGCATGATCAGCAGCAGGAGGACCGCCACGGCGGCAGCGGCGATGAGCAGGAGGATGCCGGTGCTGTGGACCGGCTCGATCGGTTCCATGGGCATGTATGTTCCCCCAGACGGCGCTCCTCAGGCGCAGGCGCTCCGAGGGCGTGCCGAGCGCGCGCGGACCGGGTCGCTCCTCGCCTGCGCGCTACGCGCCGAACTTGCCCGGATCCCGCCGGACCTCGGCGTGCAGCTCGGCCCGGACGTTGGCCCGCAGCTCCGAGGCCGACTCGCGGATGGCGTCGCTGATCAGCTCGTGCACCCGTGGGTCGGCCAGCGCGCCGTCGGCGATGCGCAGCACCGTGTCGGCGACCAGCCGGACCACGTCGTCGTGGAAGGGCAGGTAGCGCAGCTTGCCGGTGGCCTGGTCCTGCTTGATCAGCTCCAGGATCAGCGCGTCGAGCTCGGGGCGGTTCTCCTCGATCGCCGCGGCGATGTGCCGGGTGTAGTTGCCGGTCTGGATCACCGCGATCACCTCGTCGAGCACCGCGACCGTCACCGGCTTGCGGATGACCGAGACGATCGTGTCGGCGAAGCGGCCGACGACGTACGCCGTCGCCCGCTCGCCGAAGGCGCGGTCCGCGGCGCGCGCCAACCGGGCGATCACCACGACGATCCGGATCAGCCGGAAGCTCCGGAACGCGGGATGGGTCAGCGGGATCATCCCGAGGATGTCGTACCAGTAGCGGCGCAGGAACCGCCAGCCCATCTGCGAGCGACGCCACCGCACGACGAACTCCACGAGGAAGATGCCGCAGATGACGTAGTCGGTGATGACCACCCGCCGCGTCGTCCGCGGATCGACGTCCCAGAACGTCACCCACGACAGCAGCGCCACCGAGACGACCGCGAGCACCAGCATCAGCCAGTCGACGAAGCTCCCCGGCGCAGCGGCGGGCCTGCCGGACGTGCGCTGCGGACCGCGGCCGTAGACCGGGGCGTGCGTCATCGGGGTGGCGGACGAGCCCGGAGCGGTCATGCGCGGCAGAATAGGCGAGTGCCTCTCTACCGCGACGAGGCGATCGTGCTGCGCACCCACAAGCTGGGCGAGGCCGATCGCATCATCACCTTGCTGACCCGGTCCCACGGCCGGGTGCGCGCGGTGGCGAAGGGCGTGCGCCGCACGACCTCGCGCTTCGGGTCGCGGCTCGAGCCGTTCACCCACGTCGACCTGCAGCTGGCCGAGGGCCGCTCGCTCGACACGATCACCCAGGCCGAGACGCTCACGCTGTTCCACGCCGGCCTGGGTCTCGACTACGACCGCTTCACCGCCGGGCAGGTGATGCTGGAGACCGCTGACCGGCTGGTCTCGGAGGAGCGCGAGCCTGCGCTGCAGCACTTCCTCCTGCTCGTCGGCGGGCTGCGGGTGCTGGCCTCGGGGGAGCGGCGACCCGGTCAGGTGCTCGACTCCTACCTGCTCCGCTCGCTCTCGGTGGCGGGCTACGCCCCCACCTTCGACGGCTGCGCCCGGTGCGGGCTGGAGGGCCCGCACCGCTGGTTCAACCCCTCGATGGGCGGCATGCTCTGCGCCACCTGCCGGGTGCCCGGCTCGGCCTCCCCGGCCCTGGAGACCATCACCGTGCTCGGTGCGCTCCTCGCCGGCGACTGGCCGGTCGTCGAGGCCGCCGAGCCGCGCCACCTCAAGGAGGCCAGCACGCTGGTGGCCGCCTATCTCGCCTGGCACCTCGAGCGTGGGCTGCGGTCGCTGGCCTACGTCGAGCGCTGAGGCGGTGCGCTGACGTGGGTGGTGCGCACAGTCATGGGCACAGCGGCGGGCACGGGGCGACTGTCCAGGTCGGTCGGGTCGGCCGCATCGCGCTGCTCGGCACGCTCGTCGCGGCCGCGGTCCTGGCCGTGGTCGGCGGCTTCCTGCTCTGGCCGGACCAGGCCGAGGCCGACCGCCTCTCCGGGTCGATCGCCTTCGCCGCCGACGACGTGACCTTCGTCGAGGCGACGGTCACCGAGGTCGCCGACGCCGTGGTCACCGTCGAGGTCGACGAGGGTCCCGACGCCGGCGACCGGGTCGAGCTCGGCGACATCCCGCCGCCCGTCCTCGCCACCGGCCTCGACCCCGGTGACCGGCTCGAGGTGAGCAGGACCCCGTCTGCCGACGGCGCGCCGGCGTCGTACTCGTTCTTCGGCGTCGAGCGTGACCGGCCGATGGTCATCCTGCTGGTGATCTTCGCGGTCGTGGTCGTCGCGGTGGCCCGGTTCCGCGGGGCGATGGCGCTGATCGGGCTGGCCGTGGCCGGGGTGATCGTGTGGCGGTTCGTGCTGCCGGCGATCCTGACCGGCGAGCCGGCGGTGCCGGTCGCGCTGGTCGGCTCGACCGTGATCATGTACGTCGTCCTCTACACCACCCACGGGTTCTCCCTGCGCACGAGCGCGGCCCTGGCCGGCACCCTCGCGGGCGTGCTGGTCACCGCGGGCGTGGGCTGGTGGGCGGTGGGCTCCACGTCGCTGGCCGGGATCGGCGACGAGTCGGCCGGTCGACTTTCGAGCTTCGTGCCGGGCATCGACCTGCAAGGCGTCGTGCTCGCCGCGGTGGTGATCGCCGGGCTCGGGGTGCTCAATGACGTCACCATCACCCAGGCCTCGGCGGTGTGGGAGCTGCGCGAGGCGGGCCCGGAGCTGTCGCGGGTGGAGCTCTTCGCCCGCGGCATGCGGATCGGCCGCGACCACATCGCCTCCACGATCTACACGATCGTGTTCGCCTATGCGGGCATGGCGCTGACGGTGCTGATGGTCGTGCAGCTCTACGACCGCGCCCTCTACGACCTGGTCGGCACCGAGGAGATCGCCACCGAGGTCGTCCGCTCGCTCGCCGGCTCGATCGGGCTGGTGCTCGCCGTGCCGCTCACCACCGCGGTCGCCGCGCTGACCGTGGGCGGCCGGCCGGCGTCGCGACCGGGTCGGCGCAGGGCCTGAGCGAGCCGGTCGGCGAGCGCCGGTTGGCCGCCGGCGACGCCGGCCAGCACCAGCGCCATCCCGACCACCTGCCAGCCGGCCAGCTCCTCCCCGGCGAGCGCGACGCCGGTGATCGTGCCGGCGACCGGGTTGAGCAGCCCGACCAGGCCGACCGCGGCCGCGGGGAGCCGCTGCAGGCCGCGGAACCACACGACGTAGGACAGCACCGTCCCCACCAGGCCCAGCCAGGCGAAGCCGAGCAGCTCGCGCGCACCCAACACCGGCGGCGCGCCCTCGACCACGATGGCGAGCGGCAGCAGGGCCAGCCCACCGGCGACGAGCTGCCAGCCGGTGTAGGTGAGCAGGTCGACCGGCGGCGGCCACCGCTTGACCAGCACGAACCCGGTGGAGGAGAGCAGCACGGCGCCGATCGCGGCGGCGACCCCGACGGGGTCGACGACGGCCGGCGAGCGCAGCACGAGCAGGGCGACCCCCGCGATCCCGACGACTGCCGCGGCGAGGGAGACCACGCGGGGGCGGTCACCGGCCAGCAGCCACGCCAGCCCCATGATCGCCAGCGGCGAGGTCGCCGTCAGCGTGGCGGCCATGCCGCCGGGCAGCCGGTAGGACACCACGAACAGGAGGCCGAAGAAGGCGCTGACGTTGATGGTGCCCAGCAGCGCCACCCGCCACCACCACACGCCCCGGGGGAGGGCCGGGCGGAGGGCGAGCAGGAGCAGCCCGAAGGGGAGTGCCCGCACCAGCGCACCGAAGAGCGGCCGGTCGGGTGGGAGGAAGGTGTCGACGACGTAGTAGCCGGATCCCCATGCGATCGGGGCGATCGCGGTCAGCGCCAGCACACGCCTGTTGTTTTCCATGGAAGACATAATTGCTTCCAAGGAAGATATATTCCAGCCATGGACCACGTGGCAGCGGTGATGGAGCAGTGGGGGCGGGAGCGGCCGGACCTCGACGTCTCCCCCCAGGGTGTGATCGGTCGGCTGCACCGGCTGGCGCTCCGGTTGACCGACGAGCTGACCGCGGTCTACGCCGCCCACGGTCTGACCGAGGCCGAGTTCGACATCCTCGCCGCGCTGCGGCGGCAGGGACCGCCGTACTCGCTGCCTGCCGGCGACCTGGCCTCCCAGACCATGGTGACCTCCGGCGCGATCACCAAGCGGGTCGACCGCGCGCTGGCCCGCGGCTGGGTGACCCGTGCGGTCGACGAGCGCGACGGACGCGGCCGGGTGGTCACGCTGACCCGGGCGGGCCGGCAGCTCATCGACCGCGCCTTCACCGACCACATCGCCAACGAGCACCGGCTGGTCTCGATGCTGCCGCCGGCGGACCGGGCCGCCCTCGCGCGGATGCTGCAGGAGTGGGGCCGGGCGCTGGACGACGAGCCGTAGGCTGACCCGCTGTGAAGCGCGCCGCCCGACCGCACCGCCCGCCCACGCCGCACCCCTCCGGGGCGACGCCGCCGCCGATCCCGCGCGAGCTGGTGCCCCACCACGTGGCGATCGTGATGGACGGCAACGGCCGATGGGCCAAGGAGCGCGGCCTGCCTCGCACCAAGGGCCACGAGGAGGGGGAGTCCTCGCTCTTCGACGTCGTGGAGGGAGCCATCGAGATCGGCGTGAAGGCGATCTCGGCCTACGCCTTCTCCACCGAGAACTGGAGCCGCAGCGCCGACGAGGTGCGCTTCTTGATGGGCTTCAACCGCGACGTGATCCGCCGCCGTCGCGACGAGATGCACGAGCTGGGCGTCCGGGTCCGCTGGGCCGGTCGCGCACCGCGGCTGTGGAAGTCGGTGATCAAGGAGCTCCAGGTCGCCGAGGAGCTGACCAAGGACAACGACGTCTGCACGCTCACCATGTGCGTCAACTACGGCGGCCGGGCCGAGCTCGCCGACGCGACCCGCCGGATCGCCCAGGACGTCGCCGCCGGCCGGCTCAACCCCGACAAGGTCGACGAGCGGACCTTCGCGCGCTATCTCTACGTGCCGGAGCTGCCCGACGCCGACCTGGTCTGGCGCACCAGCGGTGAGCAGCGGTTGTCGAACTTCATGCTGTGGCAGGCGGCGTACAGCGAGCTGGTCTTCACCGACGTGCTCTGGCCCGACGTCGACCGGCGGCACCTGTGGGCCGCCATCGAGACCTACGCCCGCCGGGACCGACGCTACGGCGGGGCACAGCCCAACCAGGTGTGAGCTCGCGGCCGGCGCCCGGACCACCCCGAGCAGCGGTGAGGCGCCGGTGTGCTGCAGCGCGACCGTGATGTCGCGATGCTAGGACGCAACGCCGTCAACGGCAGTCCGGACAGGTGCCGAAGATCTCCAGGGTGTGACTGACCTCGGCGTAGCCGTGCTCATCGGCGATCGCGGTGGTCCACCGCTCGACGGCGGGGCCCTCCACCTCGACGGTGCGGCCGCACGAGCGGCACACCAGGTGGTGGTGGTGGGTCATCGAGCAGCGGCGGTAGATCGCCTCGCCGTCCTCGCTGCGCATCATGTCGATCTCGCCGGCGTCGGCGAGCCGCTGCAGGGTCCGGTAGACCGTGGCCAGGCCCACCGACTCGCCGCGACGGCCGAGCAGCTCGTGGATCTCCTGCGCGGAGTGGAAGCCGTCGGCGTCGCTGAGGGCGTCGGCGACGGCCAGCCGCTGCCGGGTGGGTCGCACGCCGCTGAGCTCGGCGCCCTTGCCCGCGGTGCCGGCCGGGGGCCGGTCAGTGCTCGTCATAGTGCTTGCTCCCCGCCTCGACGTGCACGGCGTGGCGATGGCCGTCGTGGACGTAGTCGACGTGGTCGCCGTGCTCCACGGCCAGGTGTCCGCACTCGGGGCCGTGCTCGTGCACGTGCTGCTCGCACAGCACGTGGTGGTCGTCGACCTCCTCGACGGGGAACGGCTCGGCCAGCCGCCGGCGCCGACGCATCAGGGAGCCGACCGGCCAGGTCACCAGGAAGCACGCCAGGGCCAGGATCACGATCGTCGGGCCGGTGGCGACGGTCGCACTGAAGCTGGCGTACGCCGAGACGACCACCCCCGACAGGGACACCACGGCGCCGATGGCCATCGCGGCGGCCAGGGTCGTGCGGAAGGAGCGGGTGAGCTGCTGGCTGGCCGCCACCGGCACCACCATCAGCGCGCTGACCAGCAGCAGCCCGACGGTGCGCATCGCGACGGTCACGCTGACCGCGGCGAGGGTGGCGACGAGCATGTTGTAGAACCGAACGTTGAGCCCGGCGACCTGCGCGAACTCCTGGTCCTGCGCCACCGCGAAGAGCTGCGGGGCGAGCCCGACCCCGACCACGACGATCACCGTGGCGAGCACCAGCACCGCCAGCAGGTCGGCGACCGCGACGGTCGTGATCGAGCCGAACAGGAAGCCCTGCAGGGCGGCGGTCGCCTGGCCGCCGATCCCGGTCAGCAGCACGCCGCCAGCCAGGCCGCCGTAGAACAGCAACGCCAGCGCGACGTCGCCGCCGGCCGCGCCGCGCTCGCGGATCAGCTCGATGACGATCGCACCCAGGATCGCCACCACCACCGCCGTCCAGGTGGGCGAGGTGCCGGTGAGCAGGCCGATCGCGACGCCGGTGACCGCGACGTGGCCGATCCCGTCGCCCATCAGGGCGAGGCGCCGCTGGACCAGGTAGGTGCCGACAGCGGGCGCCGCGAGTCCGGTGATGACGGCGGCGATCAGCGCCCGCTGCATGAACTGGTGCTGGAAGAGGTCGATCAGGTCGCTCAACTCAGTGCTCCTCGGGTCGCAGGCCCAGCGGAGCCGCAACGTGTGGGGCGTGATCACCACGTGGCTGGTCGTGGCGGTGGTGGTGGTGGGTGTGCGCGTCGGCGAAGCGCGGGTCGTGCACCTCGTGGTCGGCGAGGGGACGACCGTCGTGGACGATCCGGCCGTCGCGCATGACCACCGACCTGCCCACCAGTGGTGCCAGCGGGCCCAGCTCGTGAGCGACCAGGACGATCGTCGCGCCCCGGCCGCGCAGCTGGGCCAGCGCGTCGGCCAGCGCGTGCTGGTTGGGCAGGTCCACGCCCGCGGTCGGCTCATCGAGGAAGAACAGCTCCGGCTCGCCGGCGAGAGCCCGGGCGATGAGCACACGCTGCTGCTGGCCACCCGACAGGGTCGCCACGCCGTCCTGAGCCCGGTCGGCCAGCCCGACGACCTCGAGGGCGTCGGTGATCGCGGCGCGGTCGGCCCGGCCGAGGGGTCGGAGCAGCCGCCGACGGGTCAGGCGCCCGGATGCGACGACCTCCCACACGGACGCCGGTACGCCGGCGGCTGCTCCTGGTCTCTGGGGCACGAAGCCCACCCGGTGCCACTCCTTGAAGTCGCCCAACGGCGTGCCGAACAGCGACACCGCACCGCCCGCGAGCGGCCGCAGCCCCACCATGGCTCGCACGAGCGTCGACTTGCCGGAGCCGTTGGCCCCCATCAGTGCGAGGAAGTCACCGGCCCCGACCTGCAGGTCGATGGCGCGGAGCACCGGTCGGCCGCCGATCATCACCGACGCGCCGGACACCTCGATCACCGGTGAGGTCACTGGCATCCGTTCGCCTCCATCAGGGCCGCGAGGTTGGCCCGCATCAGGGTGAAGTAGTCCTCCTCCGACGTCTCCTCCGTGAGGCCCTCGACCGGGTCGAGGACGGCGGTGGTCACGCCGGCGTCGTTGGCAAGTGTCTCGGACAGCTCGGCGGGGACCAACCGCTCGCTGAAGACGGTGGTGATGCCTTCCGCCTCGATCACCTCGTGCAGGTGCGCGAGGTCCGCAGCGGTCGGCTCGGCGTCGGGGGAGAGGCCAGCGATGGGCTCGAAGTGCAGGCCGTAGCGCTCGAGGTAGGCGAACGCGTCGTGCGAGACCACGACCGTGTCCCGCTCGCAGGAGGCGAGCCCGGCGGCGTACTCCTGGTCGAGGGCCTCGAGGTCGGCCACCACGTCGGCGGCGTTGGCGGTGTAGTCCTCGGCGTGGTCGGGGTCGACCTCGCCGAGCCCCTCGGCGATCGCCTCGGCCACCGCCGCCATCCGCAGCGGGTCGTGCCAGAAGTGCGGGTCGGAGGCGCCGTGGTCGTGCCCGTCGTGACCCTCCTCGGTGTGCTCCTCCGCGGCCTCGGTCTCCTCGGCGTGCGCGTGGTCATGCTCCTCCGCGGCCTCGGTCTCCTCGGCGTGCGCGTGGTCGTGCTCCTCCTCGGCGTGCTCCTCCTCGGCGTGGTCGTGACCGTCCTCGCTCGGCAGCAGGTCAGCGGCGTCGGCCGCGTCGACGGTGACGCCCTGGGCGACCCGCTCGACCGCGTCGTCGACGGCCGGCTGCAGGCCGCTCTCGAAGACGACCAGGTCGGCGTCGGCGACCTCGACGGTCTGTGCGGGCGGCATCTCGAGATCGTGCGGCTCCTGGCCCGGCTGGGTCAGCGCGGTCACGGTGCCGAGGTCGCCGACGATCCGCTCGCTGAGGAACTGCAGCGGATAGAAGGACGCCACCACGGTCAGCTCGCCGTCGTCGGCGGTCGAGGACCCCTCGTCGCTGAAGGCGGCACAACCGGAGACGAGGAGGGGCAGGACGGCGGCAACAGCGACGCGACGGATCATGAGAACGATTCTCACTGCGAGTGAGAATCGTTGTCAAATTGCCTGGCGGTCGGGGGCGGCCCTCTGTCCTGGTCGGGGTTCGGCGATGGAGGAGTCGCCGCAGGACGGACCGAACGCGACGCTCCGCCGGCGCGCGCCGCTTGGTGGCGGCCCGGTGGCGCTCGATCGGTCCGTCCTGCGGCAGGTCGGCCGGCCGGGAGACCCCAGGCGGTGATCCCGGCACGGGCATCCGCGGCAACCCGCACACCGCTCTGTCGGAGTGCGACACTCGTGGCGTGCTGAACGGACGCGAGCCGACCCACTGGGGGATCCCCCAAGCAGAGGTCGA
>JAPSKJ010000273.1 GCA_031177735.1 Nocardioides sp. | reverse complement strand
TGGTGAAGATGTGCACGCTCCCGCTCCTGGCCGGAGAGAACATCAGCGCCCGGTTCGTGGTGCCGACGGTCGCGGCCAGCGTGGACGTGGTCGTCCACCTGGCGCTCGACGAGCGCGGGGCTCGACGGGTCGAGGAGATCGTGGCGGTGCCGGGGCGGGTCGAGGGCGATGTCATCGAGACCGCCACGGTCTTCGAGTGGTCGGGTGGCGAGCTGCGGCGGGGGAGCGGGATGCCGCCGCGGGTCGAGCGCTTCGCCCGGCTGGGGATCGACGTGCACGGGCTGCTGGAGGGCTGATCCGTGGGCGCGCTGATCGGACTCGGCGTGGGCCTCGGCCTGCTCCTGATCTGGTCGGCCTTCACCTCGCCGCCGGTCTCGGTGCGCGTGGAACGCGGCCCCGGCCATATCCCGCGACTGCTGACTGCTGCCGGGCTCGGTCAGGTCAGCACGGCGGCCTTCGCCGCCCTGTGCGGAGGGTGTGGCCTCGTCGCGCTGCTCGTGGTGCAGGCCGTCTCCAACACCTTGCCGGTGGCGCTCACGTTCGCCGTCATCGGCGGCTACCTCCCCGTGGCGATCATCAGCGGGCGCGCCCGCCGCCGCCAGCGGGAGTTCGCCGAGGTCTGGCCGGAGGCGGTCGACAATCTCGCCTCCGCGGTGCGCGCCGGGCTCTCGCTGCCCGAGGCGGTCGCCGGCCTCGCCGAGCGCGGGCCGGAGCCACTGCGTGGCTCCTTCGCCCAGTTCGCCTTGGACTACCAGGTCACCGGGCGCTTCGGCGAGAGCCTCGACCGGCTCAAGGACCGCCTTGCCGACCCGGTGGGCGACCGGGTGGTCGAAGGGCTGCGGATCGCCCGGGAGGTCGGCGGCGGCGACCTCGGCCGCCTGCTGCGCAACCTGTCCGGTTACCTGCGCGATGACCTGCGGACCCGCACCGAGCTCGAGGCGCGGCAGGCCTGGACGGTCAACGGCGCCCGCCTCGCGGTGGCCGCGCCCTGGCTCGTGCTGCTGCTCATGTCCGCGCAGTCGGAGGTGATCCGGCGCTACGCCTCGCCCGCCGGCGTGGTCGTCCTCGCCGCGGGCGCCACGGTCTGCTTGATCGCCTATCGCGCGATGGTCCGCATCGGCCGGTTGCCCATCGAGCGGAGGATCCTCTCGTGAGCCCGGCACTCGCCGGAGCGCTCCTCGGCCTCGCGCTCGCGCTGGGACTCGCGCTCGTGGCTGCCCGAGTGCGCATGATGCGCCGGCCGCAGCTCGAGGTCCGGGTGCTGCCCTACCTCCGTGATCTGCCCGCGGCCCCCAGCGGTCGGCGGAGCGCTGCTCCCGACCTCCAGCCGTCCGTGGTGACCGCGGTCTTCGGCCCATCGCTCACGGCAGCGGCGCGCATGGTCGAGCGCGTGCTGGGCGGCACCGCGTCCGTACGCCGTCGGCTGGACCGGGCCGGGCTCGACCGCTCCGTGCACGACTTCCGCGTGGAGCAGGTGCTGTGGGGGTTGGGCGGCTTCGGCGTGTGCGCCGCCTACGGCCTTCTCCGCACCCTCGAGCGTCCGTCCGCCGCCTGGTCCGCGCTTGTCATCTGTGCCCTGGGCTTCGTCGCCGGAGTCCTCGCGCGCGACACCTGGTTGACCAGCCAGGTCCGTGCGCGCGAGAGCGCGATCGTCGCGGAGTTCCCGGCCGTCGCCGAGCTGCTCGCGCTGGCTGTCGCTGCCGGGGAGGGGCCGGTGGCTGCGCTCGACCGCGTCGTCCGACGCAGTGGCGGCGAGCTCTCCTCGGAGCTTGGAGAGGTGCTGGCGCGGGTGCGCACCGGCGTGCCTGTGGCGGCCGCCTTCGACGACCTCGCCGCCCGCACCGGGCTCCCGCTGGTCGCGCGGTTCGCCGCCGGAGTGGCCGTGGCCGTCGAGCGCGGCACCCCGCTCGCCGACGTGCTGCACGCGCAGGCGGCCGACGTGCGGGAGGCCGGACGACGCACGCTGATCGAGTCCGCCGCTCGGCGCGAGGTGCTGATGATGGTGCCCGTCGTCTTCCTCGTGCTCCCCACGACCGTGCTGTTCGCGTTCTGGCCCGGCCTCGTGGGCCTCCAGCTCACCACTCCCTGACCCGTCGAGCCCATCCGCCGAGAGAAGGAAGCCACCATGGAGCTGCTCACCAGACTCCTGCTCGTCCTCACCCTGCCGCGCCACCGACTCCGGGACGACCGTGGCGACGTGCCGGGCTGGGTGTTGGTCACGATCATGACCGCCGGGCTGGTCGTGGTCATCTGGCAGCTGGGCGAGGAGCAGCTCACCGCGATGCTGCAGGCCGCGCTCGACCAGGTGCGGTAGGTGCGGCGCCGCAACCAGCGCGGGTCCGCCGTCGTCGACTTCGTCCTCGTGCTGGCCGTGCTCGTGCCGCTCGTGCTCGGGATCCTCCAGGTGGCGCTGGTGATGCTGGTCCGCAACACCCTGGCCGCCGCGGCCTCCGACGGAGCGCGTTACGCCGCGACGGCCGACCGCGGTCCGGCCGACGGAGCGCAACGCACGCGCCAGCAGATCGAGGGCGCCCTGGCTGCCCGGTTCGCCGAGGACGTCCGGGCCTTCCCGGCTCTGGTCGGCGGCGCGCCCGGTGTGGAGGTCCAGGTGCGCGCCCGGGTGCCGGCGCTCGGCCTGGGTGGGCCGGCGATCGAGCTCGAGGTCAGCGGTCACGCCGTCGAGGAGGAGCCGTGAGGCTCCCGCCCAGCCGGCACCGCGGCGAGCGGGGGAGCGCGCTGGTCGAGCTGACCTGGCTGGGGCTGCTGCTCCTGATCCCGCTGTTGTGGATCGTGCTGGCGGTCTTCGAGGTGCAGCGGGGAGCCTTCGCGGTCAGCTCGGCGGCGCGCGCCGCGGGCCGCGCCTTCGCCCTCGCCGACAACGACTCCCTCGGGTCGGCCCGGGCACAGGCCGCGGCGACCCAGGCACTCGCCGACCAGGGGGTCGAGGAGCCGGTCACGGTCTCGGTCACCTGCACGCCGCTGCCACATCAGTGCCACACCGGCACCTCGGTGATCACCGTGCGGGTCAGCAGCGGCGTCGACCTGCCGGGCTTCGGTCTGCTCGGAGGCGGCTCGGCGCGGTTCGCGCTCGACGCTTCGCACACCGTCCCCATCGGGCAGTACCAACCCGTGGCGGTCGGCCGGTGAGCCGCGGTGAGCGCGGGTCGGTCACCCCGCTGATCATCGGCTTCGCGGCGTTCCTGGCGATGGGGATCGCCGTCGTCGTCGACGCGACGGCGGCGTACCTCCAGCGCTCCGGGCTCAGCACCCTCGCCGACGGCGCCGCCCTCTACGGTGCCGATCTCGGCGCCACCGGCCAGGAGGTGTACGCCGGCGGCCTGGGCGCGGAGCGCCTCCAGCTGTCCGCGCCGGAGGCCGGCCGCGCGGTGGAGGCCTACCTGCGCGAGACCGGCGCCCACGACCGGTTTCCCGGGCTGCGCCACCGGATCGAGGTCGACCCCGCGGCCGGCCGCGTGGTGGTGCGGCTGAGCGCGCCGCTCGACCTGCCGCTCTCACTGCCCGGCTTCGCCGAGACCACCGAGGTCGGCGCCACCGGGTCGGCCGTCGTCCGCCTGGACAGACCCGGTTGAGCCTGCGGAGCCGTCCGGCTCGAAAGGTCGGCGTGTCGCGTGTGCGATCAGTGTGACGGGTACCACATCAGTTCGTACGCACGCACAACCCCGGGAGGGGCCATGACCAACCAGACCCACCACCACCGCGGCTCACGTCGCATCGTCGCGGCGATCGCCGCCTTCGGCACCGCCGCCGCGCTCGGCGCCGGTACCGTCTCCACCAGCCCGAGCGCCAACGCCGTTCCGCCCACGGTCAACCAGCAGGACATCACCTACCTGACGGTGGCGGCCCAGTCCAACCTCGCCGAGATCGCCCTCGGCAAGCTCGCCAGGCGGCA
>JAPSKJ010000272.1 GCA_031177735.1 Nocardioides sp. | reverse complement strand
GATCGGCCCCGTCCGGGGTGGGTCAGACGTAGCGCTCGAGGATGGTCGACTCGGCGAGGCGGGACAGGCCCTCGCGGACCGAGCGGGCGCGGAGCTCGCCGACGCCCTCGACGGCCTGGAGGTCGTCGATGCTGGCCGAGAGCAGCTTCTGCAGCGTGCCGAAGTGGTCGACCAGGCGGTCGACCACGGTCACCGGGAGGCGCGGGACCTTCGCGAGCAGGCGGTAGCCGCGCGGCGCGACCGCCCCGTCGAGGTGCTCGCCGTCGCTGAGGCCGAGCACGCGGGCGGTCGCCGCCGGATCGACCAGCTCGGTCGCCGAGAGCGCCTCGAGCTGGGCCAGGAGCTCCTCGGGACTCTTGCTGCGGCGGCCGCGCGGGAGGTAGTCGCGGATGACCAGCTCGCGCTCGGCGTCGACACCGGTGACCAGCTCCTCGAGCTGGAGGGAGAGCAGCCGGCCGTCGGTGCCGAGCTCGAGCACGTAGTCCTCGATCTCACGGGCGATCCGGGTGACCATCTCCAGGCGCTGGGCGACCACAGCGACGTCGCGCACGGTCACCAGGTCCTCGATCTCGAGAGCAGACAGGGTCGAGGCGACCTCGTCGAGGCGCATCTTGTAGCGCTCGAGCGTGGCGAGCGCCTGGTTGGCCCGGGACAGGATCTGGCCGGAGTCCTCCAGCACGTGCCGGGTCTCGCCGACGTAGGCCGCGATGATCTGCATCGACTGCGAGACCGAGATGACGGGGTAGCCCGTCTGCTTCGCGACGCGGTCGGCGGTGCGGTGGCGGGTGCCGGTCTCGGAGGAGGGGATCGTGTGGTCGGGCATGAGGTGCACCGCGGCCTTGATGATCCGGGTGATCCCCGCGTCGATGATGATGCCGCCGTCCATCTTGGCCAGCTCGCGCAGGCCGGTGGAGGTGAACGGCACGTCGAGGTGGAAGCCGCCGGTCGAGATCGAGTCGACGAGCTTGTCGTGTCCGAGCACGATGAGCGCACCGGTGCGCCCGCGCAGGATCCGCTCCAACCCGTCGCGCAGCGGGGTGCCGGGGGCGATCGAGGCGAGCGTCTCGCGCAGACGCAGTGTCTCCTCGGGGCGGTCGGGCAACGCGGCTCCTTCGTCGTGGTGGCGCCGCAGGGCGCTGGGCGGTGAGTCTATCGGCCGCCCGCGGTTCGTTGACCCGATTGTGACGCTCACACCTGCTGGCGGTTGGTGATGCGCAGGAACTCCAGCGCCGAGTAGACGTCGGCGAGCTCGAAGACGCGCAGGCCGTCGACGTTGCGCTCCCTCGGGGTGGTGCGCGGCGCGTCGAGGCCGCGGTCGGCCGGCACGACGGCAACGGTGAACCCCAGCCGAGCCGCCTCGGCCAGGCGCTGCGGAAGGTCGCGCACCTTGCGCAGCTCGCCGGCCAGGCCGATCTCGCCCATCGCCACCACGCCGCGGGGCGTGGCGGTGCCGGTGGCGGCGGAGGTGAGCGCAACGGCCATGGCGAGGTCGGCGGCCGGCTCGCTGAGCTTCGCGCCCCCGACGGTGGAGGCGAAGATGTCGCGGGTGCCGACCGGGATGCGGCAGTGGCTCTGCAGGACTGCGAGCACCATGGCCATCCGGGCGGAGTCGAGCCCGGACGTCGTACGCCGCGGGCGCTCCTGCGCCGAGGTGGTCACCAGCGCCTGCACCTCGGCGAGCAGCGGCCGACGGCCCTCCATGGTGACCGCCACGCAGGTGCCCGGCACCTGGGAGACGTGGGTCTCGACGAACAGGCCGGTCGGGTCGGCGACGCCGGTGATGCCGTCGGGGCCGAGGTCGAAGCAGCCGACCTCGTCGATCGGCCCGAAGCGGTTCTTCAGCGCCCGGACCATGCGGAAGCGGCTGTTGCGGTCGCCCTCGAAGCCGAGCACGACGTCGACGAGGTGCTCGAGCACCCGCGGGCCGGCGATGGAGCCGTCCTTGGTGACGTGGCCGACCAGGACGGTGGTGATGTTGCGGGTCTTGGCCATCCGCACCAGCGCGGCGGCCACCTCCTTGACCTGGGTGACCCCGCCGGGGACACCCTCGACCCCTGCCGCGCCGATCGTCTGCACCGAGTCGACGACCAGCAGGGTCGGCCGCACCTCCTCGATGTGGGTCAGCACGGCGCCGAGGTCGGTCTCGGCGGCCAGGAACAGCTCGTCCTGCACGGCGCCGGTGCGGTCCGCGCGCAGGCGCACCTGCGAGGCCGACTCCTCGCCGGAGACGTAGAGCGTGCGGTGGCGGTGTCGGGCGGTCTGGGCGGCCACCTCGAGCAGCAGCGTGCTCTTGCCGACCCCGGGCTCGCCGGCCAGGAGCACCACGGCCCCGGGCACGAGGCCGCCGCCGAGGACCCGGTCGAGCTCGGGCACACCGCTGCTGCGGAAGGCTGCCTCACCCACCGCCACCTGCCCGATCGGCACGGCGGGCGTGGTGGTGGGGCCGGCGGCGGTGCGCCCGGCGGGGGCGGCCGCGGTCTCCACGACCGATCCCCAGACCTGGCACTCACCGCACCGGCCGACCCACTTCGCCGTCTCCCACCCGCACTCGGAGCAGCGGTAGCTCGCCCGCGTCGTCTTGGCCATGGCCGGAACGCTAGGCCAGGGCACCGACAGCCGAAGCCGGGGCGTGCCGGATACCATGTTGGATCGATCCAGGGCAGGGTTGAGATATCGGGCAGGGTCGAACCGGGGCCGGCCGACGAAGGAGGGTGCTGGTGTCGCGCATGGCCCACCCCCGGCTGCCCGGCCAGCCCAAGCCGCCACCCACGCTGGCCGACGTGGCCGAGCTGGCCGGCGTCTCCCGGCAGACCGTGTCCAACGCGGTCAACAACCCCGACCTCCTCCGCGCCGACACCCTGGCGCGCGTGCAGCAGGCCATCCAGCAGCTCGGCTACCTGCCCAACCGGGCCGCACGCAACCTGCGCACCCGCGCGTCGCACCTGATCGGGTTGCGCATCCAGCCGGTGCAGGAGGGCACCGCCAACGCGCTGATGGACCGCTTCGTGCACGCGCTGGTCGACACCTCCCGCGAGGCCGGCTACCACATCCTGCTCTTCACGGCCGACACGAAGCCGGCCGACTCGGACGCCGCCGCGCCCGTCGTCGACCCGGCCGTCGCCCGCCTGGGCGACACCGTCGCGCCCGTCGACGGCGCTGCCGGCTACGACGACCTGCTGCGCTCCACTGCCGTCGACGCCTTCGTGGTCACCGACACCTACGTCTCCAATCCGCCCGTGGCCTGGCTGCGCGAGCGCCGGGCGCCGTTCGTCGCCTTCGGTCGTCCCTGGGACGACCCCGACGCCCGGCACCCGTGGGTCGACGTCGACGGCGCCGCCGGGGCCGAGCTCGCGACCACCCACCTGATCGAGAAGGGGCACACCCGGATCGCCTGGATCGGCTGGCGCAAGGACTCCTGGATCGGCGAGGACCGCCGCTCCGGCTGGGTCCGCGCGATGCGCGAGCGCGGGCTGTCCACCACCGGCATGGCCTCCCGCGTCGAGGACACGGTCGCGTCCGGCCGCACCGCCGCGGCGCACCTGCTCGACGAGGCCCGCCCGACCGCGTTCGTCTGTGCCTCCGACACCCTCGCGATGGGCGTCTTCCACACCCTCAACGAACGGGGGCTGCGGCCGGGTGACGACGTGGCGGTGGTGGGCTTCGACGACTCCCAGGTCGCCCAGACCGTGCCCCCGGGCCTGACGAGCGTCCGGCAGCCGGTCGAGCAGGTGGCGGCGGAGCTGGTCAAGGCGCTCGAGGCGCTGCTGGCACACCCCTCGTACGTCGGCCCCGGGGTCATGCTGACCCCCACCCTGCACGTCCGCGGCAGCTCCGGGCCCGACCTGCGCTGAGGCTCGACGCGGCGCTGCCGCACCGGCACCATGGCCGGGTGGACACCCCTCGTCGGATCGT
>JAPSKJ010000271.1:2596-3913 GCA_031177735.1 Nocardioides sp. | reverse complement strand
CCGTCCCTGCGGCTGCCGCACCCGCGGGCCGCGGAGCGGGAGTTCGTGCTGCGCCCGTGGCACGACCTGGAGCCTGACGCCGAGGTGCCCGGGGTCGGCTCGGTCGCCGACCTGCTGGAGAAGGTCGGTCCGCAGGGCGTCGCGCGACGCGACGACCTGGTCCTCGAGGTCGAGTGAGGCTGAGGGTGGGTCCGCGTTGACGCGGGACAGCCCCGAGCGGGCGCCCGGCCCCGGCCCCGACCCGGACCGCCCCGAGGAGCCGACCGGCCACCTGCGACCGACCTCGCCGGCGGCGATCACCGGCTTCGCCGTGGTCGGCCTGGTGGGCGGGTGGCTGATCCGACCCCTCTTCGAGTCGTGGTGGGGCCCGGCGCCGGTGGTGTCGTGGCCACAGGTCGTCCTGCTGGTCCTGGTCGCCCTCGTCGTCGGCTACGTCGCCTGGGCGACGCATCGCTCGGTGCAGGTGCGCCAGGTCCGGCTCGAGCCACACCGCGCGGTCAACCGGCTGGTGCTCGGCCGCGCGTGCGCACTGGTGGGGGCGCTGCTGGCCGGTGGCTACCTCGGCTACGCCGTCAGCTGGCTCGGCCTGTCCGCCGAGCTGGCCGGAGAGCGGATCCTGCGGTCCTGCCTCTCGGCGGCCGCAGGCGTGGCGATCTGCGTCGGCGGGCTTCTCCTCGAGCGAGCGTGTCGCGTGAAGAAGGACGACGCCGACCTTTAACGTGGCACCATGCCTTCCCCATCTGCCACACAGGTCACACGGCGCCGTCAGCGCAGCGCCCGCCTCACGGTCGCCGTGGTCCTGCTCGTCGCCTCCGCGGCCGCGGTCGCCGGTGCACTGGTCACCGGATCCTGGCTGCTTCTCGCGGGTGCCGCCGCGCTCGCCGTCGTGCTGGGTGCGGCCGCCACGCGGATCACCCACACCGAGCTGATGGACACCCGCCGCGCGGCCGCCCGCGACCGCGCCGAGCAGGCGCAGGCCTACGCGGCCATCACCCAGGCCCGCGTCGCCGAGCACGCCGCTCACGACGCGCACCTGACGAGCGTGATCGAGGCCCGGGAGAAGACCGTCGCCGAGCTCGAGGCGGCGCTCGCCGCCGCCCACCAGCGCGCAGCAGACGCGCTCAAGGCCCGCTCGGCCGAGGCCCGGCGTGCCGACGAGGCCGAGCGGAGCGGTCGCGCGACCGCCGCGCGCCTGGAGGAGGCCGAGACCCGTGCCGCCGAGGCGGTCCTCCGGGTCGCCGAGCTGGAGCAGGAGCTCGACGTCGTACGCGCCGAGCTGCGCTCGGTCCACGCCTCCTGGCGCGCCGCCCAGTCCGC
>JAPSKJ010000271.1:0-2496 GCA_031177735.1 Nocardioides sp. | reverse complement strand
AATCGGTGACCGGCCGACCGCGTCGATAGGGTCCACGCCATGTCTCCCCGCTGGTGGCGCCGCACGCCCGTGCTCAGCGTGGTCGTGCCCGTCTACAACGTGGCGGAGTACGTCGAAGCCAGCCTCGCCAGCGTGCTCCGCCAGCCCCTCGCCGACATCGAGGTGGTCGCCGTCGACGACGGCTCCACCGACGGCTCGGCCGAGATCGTCGAGCAGATCGCGGCCGCCGACGACCGGGTCCGGCTCATCCGCCAGCCCAACTCCGGCGTCTCCATCGCCCGCAACACGGCCCTGGCCCAGTGCACGGGTCAGTTCCTGACCTTCGTCGACCCCGACGACGAGCTCCCGGCGGACGCGTGGTCGGTGATGCTGCGGACCCTCAAGCGGACCGGGTCCGACTTCGTGGTCGGCTCCGCGGAGCGGATCGAGGGGGAGGGCGCGACCCAGCGCCGCTTCATCACCCCGCTGATGGCGCGCAACCACCGCGAGCAGCGGCTCGGCATCCGCATCGAGGACCAGCCCTTGATGCTGGCCGACGTGTTCGTGTGGAACAAGATCTTCCGCCGCGACTTCTGGACCGCCCACGGCATCACCTTCCCCGAGCGCACCCGCTACCAGGACCAGGTGGCGCTCACCCAGGCCTTCCTGGCCGCCCGCAGCTTCGACGTGCTCACCGAGGTCGTCTACGACTGGCGGGTGCGCGGTGACCTGTCGTCGGCCACCCAGAAGCGCGCCCAGCTGAGCAACCTGCGCGAGCGGATGACGACCAAGCGGATGACCCTCGACCTGGCCCGCGCGCACGGGTCCGATGAGGTCACCGGTGTGCTGCTGTGCGAGATCCTCCCGATCGACATGTGGGAGCACTTCCGGGCCGCCGTCTCGCCCGCCGTCGAGCAGCCCGAGGACTACTGGCAGGTGCTGCGCGACGGTCTCCGCGAGCTGTGGGTCGACTGGCCGTTCCACCGCACCGCGATCCCGGTCGGGCAGCGGCTGATGGGCTGGCTGGTCGCTCACGACCGACGCGACGACCTGGCCGCGCTCATCGCGCAGATCGACTCACCCGGCGGCGTACCCGTCGAGGACGGCGCCTATCTCCATCCGTGGCGCGACGAGCCCGGCCTGCCGCCGGAGCTGCTGACGACCGCACGCCCGGCCGCCCCGTGACGCACATCCCCGGCTCGACCGACCCCGGGGGCTGTCGTCCAGGTCACATCCCGGCGAGTTCACATCGCGGAAGCACGCGCGTAGCGTCGGCGTTGCACTGAGTGCCCCGCACTCGATGCGGTCACCGAACGTAGACGTCCGGTACCCACCCCGGCCCCTCGACCCGAGGGGTGGTCGGAGGGACTGGAACGAAAGGGTTCCTCCATGGCTCTCACCCCGCTGCGGGTGGGCGTGGTCGGCGCTGGACGCGTCGGCGCCGTCCTCGCCGCCACGTTGAGCAGCGCGAGCGACAGGTACGCCGTCGTCGCAGCCGCCGGCGAGTCCGACGCCTCCCGCGAGCGGATCGCGACGCTGCTGCCGGGCGTGCCGACGCTCAAGCCCACCGCCGTCGCCCGGGCCTGCGACCTGCTCCTGCTGACCGTGCCCGACGACATGCTCGCCAACGTGGTGACCACGCTGGCCGAGGCGGGCGCGCTCCGCGCCGGGCAGTACGTCGCCCACACCTCCGGCCGGCACGGCCTCTCGGTCCTCGCGCCGGCCACGCAGGTCGGGGCCCGCGCGATCGCCCTGCACCCGGCGATGACCTTCACCGGCACCGCGGTCGACATCGAGCGGCTGCGGGGGTGCGTCTTCGGGCTCACCGCCGAGGCGCCCGAGCGGCCGCTCGCCGAGCAGCTCGCCGCCGACCTCGGCGGGCGCCCCACCTGGGTGCCCGAGGAGATGCGCACGCTCTACCACGCGGGCCTGGCGCACGGCGCCAACCACCTGGTCACCCTGGTGGCCGAGGCGATGGAGATCCTCGCCGCGGCCGGCTCCACCGACCCCGCCGGCACCCTCCGCCCGCTGCTCACCGCCGCCCTCGACAACGCCCTCGACGAGGGCGACGCCGCGCTCACCGGTCCGATCGTGCGCGGCGACGCCGGCACCGTGGCCGCCCACCTCGAGGACATTGCGGCCAACGCGCCGCAGACGCTGGCCTCCTACCTCTCGCTGGCCCGCGCGACGCTGGCACGCGCGGTCACCGATGGTCGTCTGGTGCCGCTGCGTGCGCGGAAGATCCGCGACCTGCTCGACCACACCGAAGCGGCGGGCGCCGCCGCCCCGGAGCTGCGTCGATGACCGGACCGATCCTGGCGCGCACGCGTGCCGAGCTCCAGGGCGCGCTCGCCGAGAGCCGCCGGGCCGGCCGGCAGGTGGGCTTCGTACCCACGATGGGTGCGCTCCACGAGGGGCACGCCAGCCTGATGCAGATCGCCCGGGAGCGCGTCGGCGACGGGCCGGTCGTGGTGTCGATCTTCGTCAACCCGCTGCAGTTCGGCGCCGGTGAGGACC
>JAPSKJ010000017.1 GCA_031177735.1 Nocardioides sp. | reverse complement strand
GCCGCGGCGACGGCGTGGAGCGGCTCGGCGACCTCGAGCAGCGAGGTGTCCACGTCGATGGCCACCCCCGAGTCGGCGGCGAGATGACCGGCTTCGGCGAGCAGTCCGTCGGAGATGTCGATCATCGCCGTGGCACCCGCGGCCGCAGCCGCCGGACCGGCGGCGTACGGCGGCTGCGGACGGCGGTAGGCGTCCACCAGGACCCGCGGTGACCGGAAGCCACGGCCGAGCACGGCCAGCCCGCCGGCGGCCCAGCCCTGACGGCCGGCGAGCGCGAGCAGGTCGCCCGGCCGTGCGCCGGAGCGCAGCACGGGCGCCTGGGTGACGGCACCGATGACGGTGATGGAGATGACGATCTCGCTGGCGCGGGTGACGTCACCGCCGATCACGGACGCGCCCACCAGGGCGCACTCCTCGGCGATGCCCTTCGCCAGGTCGATCGCCCAGGCGGCGGGGAGCTCACCCGGTGCCGCGAGGCCGACGGTCAGCGAGTGAGCGGTGCCGCCCATGGCGTTGATGTCGGAGAGGTTCTGCGCAGCGGCCCGGTGGCCGACGTCGACGGCTTCAGCCCAGTCACGCCGGAAGTGCCGCCCCTCGACCATCAGGTCGGTGGAGACCACGACGTGACCGTTGCGGATGCGCAGCAGCGCCGCGTCGTCACCCGGCCCGACCAGCACCTGCTCGCCCTGGGGGAAGGCGGCGACGAGGTGGCCGATCAGCCCGAACTCACCGACGTCGGCGAGGGTGGCACCGGACGGGAGACCTGCCTGTGCGCTCATGGCGCTATCCCATCAGACCGGATCCCCGGAGCAACGGCCGCCACCGGATGCGGGATCGACCGGGTAGGCCCGTCGGCGAGGTCCACGGTAGGTTGACCGAGCACCTTTCGGCGACGAGTAGGAGAACCAACGATGGTCGTCCAGGCCTACATCCTCATCCAGACCGACGTCGGCAAGGCCGCCCAGGTCGCGGCGGAGATCGCCCAGATCAAGGGCGTCACCCTCGCCGAGGACGTGACGGGCCCCTACGACGTCATCGTCCGCGCCGAGGCCCGCAACGTCGACGAGCTCGGCAAGCTCGTGGTCGCCAAGGTCCAGACCCTGGACGGGATCACCCGCACGCTGACCTGCCCCGTCGTCCACATCTGATCGCCGCACCGATGCCCGATCTCCCCGGCCACGTCGCCGTCATCGCCGGCGGCCTCAGCCACGAGCGTGACGTCTCCCTCGCCAGCGGCCGCAACCTGGTCCGTGACCTGCGGGCGCTGGGCGTCGACGTCTCCGCCTACGACTTCGACCGCAACCTGCTGCACAACCTCGAGCGCGACAAGGTCGTCGTCGCCCTCCCGGCCCTGCACGGGCAGCTCGGCGAGGACGGCGAGATCCAGACCCTCCTCGAGCTGATCGGCATGCCCTTCGTCGGGTCGAGCAGCAACGCCTGCCGGGTCGCCTTCGACAAGGGCTCCGCACGCGAGCTCCTGCGGCGCGGCGGCATCCCCGTGCCCGACGGTGTCTCGCTCTCGGCCCAGACCTTCCGCGACGTCGGCGCCACCGCGCTGATGGAGCACGTGATGGAGCGCCTCGGCGAGCGCGTCGTGGTCAAGCCCACCCGCGGCGGGTCCGCGCTCGGCGTCACCGGCGTCGACGGTCTGGCCGAGCTGCCCTCGGCTCTGGTCGGCACCTACGCCTACTACGACGAGGCGATCATCGAGCGGTTCTACGACGGGATCGACGTCTCCGTCGTCGTGCTCGACTCCGACGAGGGCCCCCGAGCCCTCACCCCGATCGCGATCGACTTCGCCAAGGGGCACGAGTTCGACTTCAGCGCGCGCTACACCGCCGAGTACGTCGGCCTGGCCCGCCCCGAGCTGCCCGACCCGCTTCTCGCCCGGCTCGGCGAGGTGGCGGTCGAGGCCCACCGGGTGCTGGGCCTGCGCGACGTGTCCCGCTCGGACTTCATCGTCTCCCCCGACGGCTCGTTCGTCGTCCTGGAGACGGCGATCACCCCCGGCACCACCGAGACCTCGGTGTTCCCGTTCGCCTGCACCGTCTCGGGGACCTCCCTCGGTGAGGTGGCGCGCGACCTGCTGCTGCGCGCCCTCTCCCGCTGAGCGCTGCGCCCCGGACCCGCTAGATTCCCGGCCATGAGCGACCGCGAGCGGCTGTCCGGTTACGTCGAGACCTGGCGGCAGGCCGTCACCGACTTGACCGGACTCCTCGACACCCTGTCGCCCGAGGAGTGGTCGCTGCCGACCGACCTGCCCGGTTGGGACGTGAAGGCGGTCGCCTCGCACATCGCGCACCTGGAGTCCGTGCTGGCCGGCGCGCCCGAGGAGACCGCCCAGATCGGCTCGCCTCCGCACGTGACCGGCCTGATGGGGATGTACACCGAGATCGGCGTGGTGAACCGCCGCGACGCTGCGCCGGCCGAGATCGTCGCCGAGATCCGCAAGGCCGCCGACGCCCGCTACGCCCGGCTCACCGCGGAGCCGCCCACCGACGGCTCCGCCCGCCCCGAGGTCATCTTCGCCGGCGTCCCGTGGGACTGGAACACCCTGCTGCGCAACCGCCCGCTCGACGTCTGGATGCACGAGCAGGACGTCCGCCGGGCGGTGGGCCGCCCCGGCGGCATGGACGGCGCAGCGGCGCAGCACGTCGCCGACTACCTCTCCGAGGGCTTCGCCTACGTCCTCGGCCGGAAGGTCGCTCCGCCGACCGGCACCACTGCCGTGCTCGCCGTCGAGGGCAGCCCCGTGCGGGCGGTCGTCATCGGTGAGGACGGCCGCGGCCGCCTGCTCCCCCAGCCGCCCGAGGCGCCCACCGTGACGCTCGCGATGGACCGGGCGACGTTCGTCGTGCTGGCCGGCGGGCGCCGGAAGGCCGAGCCGGGCACGGTGACCATCACCGGCGACACCGACCTCGGCCACCGGATCGTGGAGCGGCTCGCGACCACGCCCTAGCGCACCGCGACCGCATGCCCGTCAAGGTATGCAGGCGAGTGCGCACTTCCCGGGCGGAGCTCCGCACGGGAAGTGACCGTTCGGCTGCATACCTTGATGGACATTCACCCGGCGCGGATGTCCCGCACCATCTCGATCTCCGTGCCCACCGTGGCCTCGATACGCCGACCGGTGTCGTCGAAGCCGAGCCGCTCGTAGGCGGCGCGCGCCCGGCCGTTGTCGACGTGGACGCACAGCCGGAGGCGGTCCACGCCGCTGTCGCGGGCCCAGTCGGCGACCGCGTCGAACAGGCGTCGGATGAGTCCGGAGCCGCGGTGGTCCGGCTCGACGTACACGCCGACGACGTGCACCTGGAGGTGGTCGACCGCGGCACCCAGGACGTCCTCGCTGCCCGGCTCCTCGCGCAGGCCGGTGGCCGTGCCGACCCACCGTCCCTCGGGCGTCTCGGCGACGAACTGCGCCACGGAAGCGCCTGAGGCGGCGCCGGCGGCCCGGCCCTGCCAGAAGTCGTCGGGACGTGCGGCGGCCTGGGCGTGGGGCTCCAGGAACGCGATCGACGCCTGCGGGTCGCGCAGCGCGGTGAGCCGCAGCTCGCGGACCTTCGGCCACTCCTCGGCGCGCACGCGCCGGATGCGCAGGTCCATCTCAGCGCAGTCCGGTCGGACGCTCCAGGGCGAGCTGGATGAGCTCGTCGATGAGGTCGCGGTAGGACAGTCCGGAGGCCTCCCACATCTTCGGGTACATCGAGATCGGCGTGAAGCCGGGCATGGTGTTGATCTCGTTGAGGATCACCTCGCCGTCCGGCGTCACGAAGACGTCGACCCGCGAGAGCCCCTCGGCGCCGATGGCCTCGAACGCCTGCACCGCCAGCTCGCGCACCCGCTCCGCGATGCCGTCCGGCAGGTCAGCCGGGGCGTCGGTGCGGGCCTGGTCGCGGGCGAGGTACTTCGCCTCGAAGTCGTAGAAGTCGGCCGCGTCGTGGTCGACCACGATCTCGCCGGCCACCGACGCCCGTGGTGGGCCGCCGTGGCGGCCGCCGAGCACCGCGCACTCGATCTCGCGGCCCTCGATCCCCTGCTCGATGAGCACCTTGGGGTCGTGGCGCCGCGCCTCCTCCACGGCAGCAGCGAGGTCGTCGACGTGGTCGACGCGCGTGACGCCGAGCGAGGAGCCGGCCCGAGCGGGCTTCACGAACAGCGGCGGGGTGAGCTCCTTGACCCGGTCGAGCACGTCGTCGACCTGCTGGCGCGGGCCGAGCACGACGTAGGGCCCGACCGGCAGCCCGTGGCCGGTGAAGACGAGCTTCATGTAGTGCTTGTCCATGCCGACCGCGGACGCCAGCACGCCCGCGCCGACGTAGCGCACGCCGGCCATCTCCAGCAGGCCCTGGACCGTGCCGTCCTCGCCGAAGGGTCCGTGCAGCACCGGGAAGACCACGTCGACCTCACCGAGCGCCGCCGGCACGCTCCCCGCTTCGAGCACCTGCAGGGCCGCGCCCGAGGAGAGCACCACCTCGGCGCCCGAGGATGCGGTGACCTCGGGCAGCCTGCTGCTGGAGAGCTCCCACTCAGCCGGGTCGTCGGAGGCGACGACCCACTGGCCGGCCTGGGTGATGCCGATCGGCACGATGTCGTACTTCGACCGGTCGATCGCCTTCATCACCCCGGCCGCAGTGGCCGCGGAGATCGCGTGCTCCCCCGATCGTCCGCCGAAGAGAAGTGCCACCCGGATCCGCTCAGCCATGGCACCCGACCCTACTCAAGAGCGTCGGCGACCTCGTCGAGGCGCGCCCCGCGGGAGGCCTTGACGAGCACCACATCACCCTCCCGGAGCGTCTCGCGCAGCCAGTCGACGGCGGCCGCGTTGTCGGCGACCAGCACGCTGCCGGGGGCGCCGCGGTGCAGGGCGGCGGCTGCCTCACCCACGACGAGGACGTGGTCGGCCCGCGCGGCGGCGTACTCACCGATGGCGTGGTGCTGCGCGTCGCTGCCGGGGCCGAGCTCCTTCATCTCGCCGAGCACCGCGATCCGGCGGCTGCCCTCCAGCGAGGCCAACGCGTCGAGCGCGGCGCGCATCGAGTCGGGGTTGGCGTTGTAGGAGTCGTTGAGCAGGGTCACGTCGCCGGCGAGCTCACGCAGCTCCATGCGCCACTGCGAGAGCGTGCTGACCTCCGACAGGGCCGCGGCGATCTCGGCGGGCGCCAGGCCGAGGCTCCAGGCGACGGCCGCCGCGGCGGCGGCGTTGAGCGCCTGGTGGGCGCCGACCAGCTGCAGCTGCACCGGCGCGCTGCCCTGAGGGGTGAGCAGCACGAACGACGGGCGGCCGAGCCGGTCGAGCTCGAGCTGCTCGATGCGGACGTCGGCCGGCTGATCGCGTCCGAAGGTCACCACCTCGCCGGTGGTCAGCGAGGCCATCGCCGCCACCCTGTGGTCGTCGGCGTTGAGCACCGCGACGCCACCCTCGGCCAGGGACTCCACCAGCTCGCCCTTCGCCGCGGCGATCGCCTCGCGCGACCCGAACTCCCCGATGTGGGCGTGGCCGACGTTGAGCACCAGGGCGACGTCGGGAGGCACCAGCGCGGCGAGCTCGGCGATGTGGCCCTTGCCGCGCGCACCGATCTCCAGGACGAGGTAGCGGGTGCCCGGCTCGGAGCGGAGCGCGGTGAGCGGCATCCCGAGCTCGTTGTTGTAGGAGCCGCGGGTCGCCACCGTGGGCGCCGTGGTCCCGAGCACGGCCCCGAGCAGGTCCTTGGTCGAGGTCTTGCCCTGCGAGCCGGTGAGGCCCACGACGGTGAGCCCGCCCTCGCCACGCAGCGAGCCGACGACGTACGCCGCCAGCTGCTGCAGTGCGCGCTGCGGGTCGGCCACCACGACGGTCGGGAGCTCGGTCGGACGGCTGCCGAGCACCGCGACGGCGCCCTGCGCGGCCGCCTGGGCCGCGTGCTCGTGTCCGTCGCTGCGCTCGCCGACGAAGGCGACGAAGAGGCTGCCCGGGCCGGCCTCGCGCCCGTCGATGACGACGGGCCCGGTGACCGTGACGGCAGCGTCCGCGGGCACCACCTCACCGCCCACCACCGAGGCGATCTCGACCAGGCTCAGCGGGATCACGACGTCGTCCCGGGCGCGAGTGTCATGGGGCTGCAGCCTAGTCTGTGCGGCATGGTCGCCCCTCGGAAGCCCGCCACCATCGCCGTCCACGCCGGGCGCCCGTCACGTGAGGCCGACCAGCCGCTCAACGTGCCGATCACGATGGCGTCGACCTACGTCGCCGGTGGCGACGTGGAGTACGGCCGCTACGGCAACCCCTCCTGGCAGGCCTTCGAGGAGGCGCTCGGAGCGCTCGAGGGTGGCCGCGCGCTGTCCTTCGCCTCCGGCATGGCGGCGGTGACGACGGTGCTCGACCTGGTCGGCCTGGAGGCGACGGTGGTGGCGCCCGCGCACTCCTACACCGGCACATTGCTGGCGCTCGCCGACCTGGAGTCGCGCGGCCGGATCCGCACCCGTCTGGTCGACGTCACCGACACCGCCGCCGTCGTCGCCGCCTGCGACGACGCGGCCCTGGTCTGGGTGGAGTCCCCCACCAACCCTGCGCTGGAGGTCGCCGACATCGAGGCGATCTGCGCGGCCGCCCACGAGGCCGGGGCGTACGTCGTCGTCGACAACACCTTCGCGACCCCGGTGCTCCAGCAGCCGCTCGCGCTGGGCGCCGACATCGTGCTGCACTCCGCGACGAAGTTCATCGCCGGCCACTCCGACGTGCTGATGGGCGCCGTCGTGACCGCCTCCGACGAGCTGTTCGGGGTGCTCAAGGGCCGCCGCGACCTGCTGGGGGCCGTGCCGGGTCCGTTCGAGACGTTCCTCGCCCTGCGGGGGCTGCGCACGCTTCCGCTCCGCGTCGAGCGCGCCTCCGCCAACGCCGCCACGCTCGCTGCCCGGCTCGCCGACCACCCCGCGGTCGACCACGTCCGCTACCCGGGCTTCGGCGCCATCGTGTCGGTGGTGCTGCCCGACGCCGACCGGGCGGACCTGCTGGTGCGCTCGACCTCGCTGTGGTTGCACGCCACCTCGCTCGGCGGCGTGGAGTCGACCCTGGAGCGGCGGCGCCGCTGGAAGGCCGAGCCGGCCACGATCCCCGAGGGCCTGGTGCGGCTCAGCGTGGGGATCGAGGACGTCGAGGACCTCTGGGAGGACCTGCGCGCCGCGCTCGACGACCTGCCCTGAGGCGCCCCTCTCCGGTCGGGCCCTAGTCGAGCTCGGACTTCGTGGAGCGCGCCAGGGTGCGGTCCATCATCTGCTGAGCGGTCATCCGCCCGGCGACCACGTCGTCGACGTACTCCGCCAGCGGCGCGTCGACCCCGTGCCGCTCGGCCAGCGCGCGCAGCGAGGCGCACGACTTGGCGCCCTCGGCGACCTGCCGGGTCGTCGCATAGATCTCGGCCGCCGTCATCCCCTTGCCGAGGTTCTCGCCGAAGGTGCGGTTGCGCGACAGCGGCGAGGAGCAGGTGGCCACCAGGTCGCCCAGGCCGGCCAGCCCCATCAGGGTGAGCGGGTTGGCGCCCAGCTTCATCGCGAGCCGGGCGGTCTCCGCCAGTCCGCGGGTGATCACCGACGCCGTGGTGTTGTCGCCGAAACCCATGCCGACCACGATGCCGACCGCGATGCCGACCACGTTCTTGTAGGCGCCGCCGAGCTCGCAGCCGAGGACGTCGGTGCTGGTGTAGGGCCGGAACGCGGGCGAGTGGACCCGCTGCTGCAGCACCCGGGCGACGTCCTCGTCGGCACAGGCGACCACCGAGGCCGCGGGCTCGCGGCGGGCGATCTCCTTGGCCAGGTTGGGGCCGCTCACCACGGAGATCCGCTCGGGACCCGCGCCGGTGACCTCGCCGATGACCTCGCTCATCCGGTTGAGGGTGCCGAGCTCGACGCCCTTCATCAGCGACATGAACACCGCGTCGGGCTCGACGAAGGGCGCCCACTCGGTGAGGTTCTCCCGCAGCGACTGGCTCGGCACCGCGAGGACCACCAGGTCGGCGCCGTGCAGGGCCTTCTCGACGTCGTGGGTGGCGGTGATGGCCGGCGGCAGCTCGATCCCCGGGAGGTAGTCGGGGTTCTCCCGGGTCTCGGTGATCGCTGCAGCGAGCTCCTCGCGGCGCGCCCACATGGTCACCTCGTTGCCGCCGTCGGCCAGCACGATCGAGAAGGCGGTGCCCCACGAGCCGGAGCCGAAGACCGCGACCTTCCCTGTCACGAAGCCTCCCGGCTGTCGGGATCCTGGGGGCCCTTGGCGTCCTTGCGCTTCTTGCGGGGGTTGCCGACGGCGCTGACGCCGGCCTTGCGCGGGTCGAACAGCTCCGCCGGCGGCTCCTCGCCGCGCACGTCGGCGACCAGGCGCACGATCGCCTGCATGATCCGGTCGGTGGCCTGCCTGACGACCGCCGCCGTCGGGTCCTGGCCCACGAGGTCGGAGAGGTCGACCGGGTCGCCGACCTTCATCCGGATGGTCTTGCGCCCCTTGAGGTTCGGCTTGGTGGAGTACGCCGGCAGCAGCTCCTGGGCGCCCCACTGACCGACCGGGATGACCGGCGCGCCGGTTGCGAGCGCGATCCGCGCCGCGCCGGACTTGCCGACCATCGGCCACCCGGCGGGGTCCTTGGTGATCGAGCCCTCCACGTAGACCACGATGATCTCGCCCCGGTTGACCGCCTCGACGGCGGCGTCGAAGGCGCGCGCACCCGCGGAGCTCCGCTCGACGGGGATCTGGCCGGCCGCCCGCAGGAAGAACCCGAACGCCTTGTTCTTGAACAGGCCGGCCTTCGCCAGGTAACGCGGGATCCGCCCGTGGTCCCACACGATGTGGGCCGCCGTGAGCGGGTCGGCGTGCGAGACGTGGTTGAGCGCCAGGATGCACCCACCCGTCGCGGGGATCTTCTCGCCACCGTCCCAGGCCTGTTTCGTCGTCGCCAGCAGGACTGGCTTGACGATGGGGACGGCGAGCCACCACGCCCAGCCCCGCTTGCGATTCAGCTTCCGGTACTTACCCACGAGCGCAGGCTACTCGTCCACGCGGACCCCCGCGCAGAAGCGATCGGCCTCGCGCCCGCGTCCACGGCAGACCCTGGCGTCGAGGCTGTCGACGCGGCCGCGGAGAATGGAGGTGATGTCGCGATTCGCAGCCCTCCTGCCCGTCAAGCCGCTCGCCATCGCCAAGTCCCGCCTGTCGGGGCTCGGCGATGAGACCCGGCGCAGTCTCGCGCGGGCGTTCGCGCTCGACACAGCCGCGGCGTGCCTGGCCTCGAGCGAGGTCGGCGCCGTGCTGGTGGTGACCGACGACGTGGCCGTCTCGGTCGTGCTGGGCCGGCTCGGCTGCGCCGCGATCCCCGACGGCGTGTCGGACGACCTCAACGGCAGCCTGCGCCAGGCCGCCGCGGAGGCGCACCGTCGGTGGCCCGACCTGGCCCCCGTCGCCCTGTGCGCCGACCTGCCCGCCCTCGACCCGACCGACCTCGACGCGGCCCTGGCATCGGTGGCGACCGGCGCGTCGGCGTACGTCGCCGACGCCGACGGGGTCGGCACGACGCTCTACACCGCGCCTCTTCCCGCCTTCGAGCCTCGGTTCGGGCCCGGCTCGCGCGGGTTGCACGAAGTCTTCGGGGCGCACCCGGTCGACGGGGCGCTGCCCACGCTGCGCCACGACGTCGATGACGAGGAGGCTCTGCAGGCGGCCGCTGCGCTCGGTCTGGGACGACACACGCGCGAGGCGATCGCCGCCCTCGGACTGGCCGTCTGACGGTTCGCCCGGCGCGGTCGGGCGGCAGCGCGGGCCGTCCTCCGCGGAGGCCGGCCCGCGCTGCTCGGCCCGGATCAAGCCTTCTTGGCGGCGGCCTTCTTGGCGGTCGAGGAGGTGGGCGCCTTCTTGGCCGGCGCCTTCTTGGCGGTCGTCGTCTTGGCGGTCGTCGTCTTGGCGGCCGTCGTCTTGGCGGGCGTCGACTTGCTCGTCGTGCTCTTGGCGGCGGTGGTCTCGGTCGGGGTCGACTTGCTGGGCGTGGACTTGCTGGCCGTCGACTTGCTGGCCGTCGACTTGCTGGCCGTCGACTTGCTGACCGTCGACTTGCTGGGCGTCGACTTGCTTGCCGTCGACTTGCTGGGCGTCGACTTGCTGGCCGTCGACTTGCTGGCCGTCGACTTGCTGGCCGTCGACTTGCTGGCCGTCGACTTGCTGGGGGTGCTCTTCGCCGTGGGCGACGTGGCGGGCGCCTTCGTGGCGGGCGCCTTGGTGGTGGCCGATGCGGTGGAGGCCTTCTTCGCCGGCGACTTCTTGGCGGGCGTGGTCGACGTCGTCTCCACCGGAGGCGTCGCGGTCGATGTCTTCTTGGCGGTGGCGCCCTTGACCGCGCCCGCGGCGCGGGCGGCGGTCTTCTTGGCGGCGGCGGTCGACTTGGTGGCAGCCGCGGCAGCGGTCCTCGGGGTCGGCAGCGCCGGCATCGAGGGCAAGGTCAGCTTCGGCAGCTTCTTGGCACCCGAGACGAAGCCCTTGAGGTCGGCGCCCGCGGTGAACTTCGGCACCGAGGTCTTCTTGGTCTTCATCTGCTCACCGGTGCGCGGGTTGCGCACCGTGCGAGCCGGACGGGCGCGCTTCTCGAACGAGCCGAAGCCGGTGATGGCGACCTTCTCACCCCGGGCGACCTCGCGGGTGATGGTGTCGATCACCGAGTCCAGAGCGTGGGCGGCCAGCTTGCGGTTCCCCTCGAAACGCGCGGCCAGCGCGTCGATGAGCTGTGTCTTGTTCACGTTCTACCTTTCGGCCGGACTGCGGTGAGCCGGACTTCTGGGCCGAGCCCGTGCTCGACTTCCCTGTTCGCACGCTAGGCACGCGCGGGGAACTCGACAATCACCAACGCCGGGAAAAACGCGGGAAAGCGCCGTATCGGGCGCCCGGCCGGCCCGCAGCGGGCACATCCGCGGGATCGCGAGCGAGGTGAGGGCAACTCACGCGCCCGTGGCTGCGTCTCAGAAGCCGTCGGCACAGTGGGGTGTGTCGACACCGGTCCGGACTTCCCCGCACCACCGACCGGACCGGTCACGCAGTGGTGGGGTGGCGACCATCGGTCACCACCCCACCACTGTCCGGCACCACACCGGGGAGTTCCTGCCCGTCGGCAGGAGGTCGCTCAGAGCGTCGCCGGCTTCCAGCTCGGCCGGGTCGCCTCGTAGGCGGCGATGTCGTCGGCGTGGCTCAGTGTGATGCCGATGTCGTCGAGGCCCTCGAGCAGCCGCCAGCGGGTGTAGTCGTCGATGTCGAAGGAGTCCTCGATCGCGTCGGGCCCCTCCCCCGCGCGGACGGTGCGTGACTCCAGGTCGACGGTCACCGTCGCACCGGGGTGCTCGTCGAGGTAGTCCCAGAGCCGCTGGACGACCTTCTCGTCCACCTGGGCGGCGACCAGACCGGCCTTCCCGGAGTTGCCGCGGAAGATGTCACCGAAGCGGGCGCTGACCACGGCCTTGAAGCCGTAGTCCTGCAGGGCCCACACGGCGTGCTCCCGGGAGCTGCCGGTGCCGAAGTCGGGACCCGCGACGAGCACCGAGCCGGCGGCGTACTCCGGCTTGTTGAGGACGAACCCGGGGTCGTTGCGCCAGGCGGCGAACAGGCCGTCCTCGAAGCCGGTGCGGGAGACGCGCTTGAGGTAGACCGCGGGGATGATCTGGTCGGTGTCGACGTTGCTGCGCCGCAGCGGGACGCCGACGCCGGTGTGGGTGGTGAACTTCTCCATCGGAGATCTCCTCGAGGTCAGGCGTGAGCGGGCACGAGGTCGGCGGGCGAGGACAGCGTGCCGCGGACCGCGGTGGCGGCGGCGACCGGCACGGACACCAGGTGGGTGCGCCCACCCTTGCCCTGTCGTCCCTCGAAGTTGCGGTTGGAGGTGGACGCGCTGCGCTCACCGGGCTGCAGGGTGTCGGGGTTCATGCCCAAGCACATCGAGCAGCCGGCGCCGCGCCACTCCGCGCCAGCCTCCTTGAAGACCACGTCGAGGCCCTCCTGCTCGGCCTGCATCCGCACCCGCACCGAGCCGGGGACGACGAGCAAGCGGGTGTCGGGGGCGACCTTGTGGCCCTTGATGACCTCGGCGGCCGTGCGCAGGTCCTCGATCCGGCCGTTGGTGCACGAGCCGATGAAGACGGTGTCGACCTTGACCTCGCGCAGCGGGGTGCCGGCCTTCAGGCCCATGTAGGCCAGTGCCTTCTCGGCGGCGATCCGGTCCTGCTCGTCGGCGAAGTCCTCGGGCGAGGGCACCGCCGCGCCCAGCGGCGCGCCCTGACCGGGGTTGGTGCCCCACGTGACGAACGGGGTGATCTCGCCCGCGTCGAGCACGATCTCCTTGTCGAAGACCGCGTCGGCGTCGGTGACCAGGGTCCGCCAGTGCGCGACGGCGGCGTCCCAGTCGGCGCCCTTCGGCGCGTGCGGCTTGCCCTCGATGTAGGCGAACGTGGTCTCGTCGGGGGCGATCAGGCCGGCCTTGGCTCCCCACTCGATGCTCATGTTGCAGATCGTCATCCGGGCCTCCATGGAGAGCTCGCGGATGGCCTGGCCGCGGTACTCCACGATGTAGCCCTGGCCGCCACCGGTGCCGGTCTTGCTGATCAGGGTGAGGATGAGGTCCTTCGCGGTGACGCCCTCGGGCAGGCTGCCCTCGACCGTCACGGCCATGGTCTTGGGCTTGGCCTGCGGCAGCGTCTGGGTGGCGAGGACGTGCTCGACCTCCGAGGTGCCGATGCCGAACGCGATCGCACCGAAGGCGCCGTGGGTGGAGGTGTGCGAGTCGCCGCACACGATCGTCATGCCGGGCTGGGTCAGCCCCAGCTGCGGTCCGACGACGTGCACGATGCCCTGCTCGACGTCACCGAGGGGGTGCAGCCGCACGCCGAACTCCTCGGCGTTCTTGCGCAGGGTCTCGACCTGCGTGCGGCTGACGGGGTCGGCGATCGGCTTGTCCCAGTCCAGCGTCGGGACGTTGTGGTCCTCGGTGGCCAGGGTCAGGTCGGGGCGGCGCACCCGGCGACCGGCCAGTCGCAAACCCTCGAAGGCCTGCGGGCTGGTGACCTCGTGGATGAGGTGGAGGTCGATGAAGAGGAGGTCCGGCTCCCCAGGCGTCGAGCGGACGACGTGCTCGTCCCACACCTTCTCCGCCAGCGTCTTGCCCACTGCTCGCTCCTCGTGATCGCGTCTTCGACAATCGGGTGCTGCCGTTGCTCGGCCAGCTCACCCACCGTACCGCTTGCATCCCATGTTCTGAGACTCTAGTCTTGCCATATGGACAACTCCTCCAGCGGAGTCGGCGTGCTCGACAAGGCCGCGCTCGTGCTCACCGCCCTCGAGTCCGGACCCGCCACTCTGGCCGGACTGGTCGCCGCCACCGGACTCGCGCGGCCCACCGCGCACCGGCTCGCGGTCGCGCTGGAGCACCACCGCCTGGTGGCCCGCGACATGCAGGGCCGCTTCATCCTCGGGCCACGCCTCGCGGAGCTCTCCGCCGCTGCCGGCGAGGACCGTCTGCTCGCCACGGCGGGCCCGGTGCTGGCGCGGCTGCGCGACATCACCGGTGAGTCGGCCCAGCTGTGGCGCCGCCAGGGCGAGCACCGCGTGTGCGTCGCTGCCGCCGAGCGCCCCTCGGGCCTGCGCGACACGATCCCGGTCGGCTCGCAGCTCACGATGCGCGCCGGCTCGGCGGCGCAGGTGCTGCTGGCCTGGGAGGACCCCGAGCGGATGCACCGCGGGCTGCAGACCGCAGCCTTCTCGGCGGCCGCGCTCTCCGGTGTCCGCCGGCGCGGCTGGGCGCAGTCGATCGGCGAGCGCGAGGCCGGCGTGGCGTCGGTGTCCGCGCCCGTGCGCTCCCCCGGCGGCAAGATCATCGCGGCCGTCTCCGTCTCAGGTCCGCTCGAGCGGCTCACCCGGCAGCCCGGCCGCATGCACGCTCCCGCAGTCCTGGCCGCGGCCGAGCGGCTCTCGGAGTCACTGCGCCGCGCCGCCGCCGAGTAGCCCCCAGAAGCCGTCCGCGGGAGCAGTGCGCCGAGGCGGCCAGCCCTCAGCCGAGGTCGCCGAGCGCGACCATGGCCAGCATGAGGGCGGCCAGGGTCTCGGCGTCGCGGACCTCGCCACTGCGCAGCCGGTCCATCAGCTCGGCCCACGGCACGGTGAGCACGTCGCTGATGCCCTCCTCGGCCATCGCCGACCCCTCGACGGGTCGCAGCCCGCGGGCGAGGAAGACGTGACCTGGGGCGTCGCAGACCCCGTTGAGCGCGTCGATCCCGCCCAGGTGCTGCCACTGCTCGGCCTGCAGCCCGGTCTCCTCGCGCAGCTCGCGCTGGGCGGCGACGAGCGGGTCCTCGCCGTCGGAGCCGCCGGCGGGCACCTCCAGGGAGTCGCGGCCGAGCGTGTAGCGGTGCAGTCGCACGAGCACGACCTCGTCGGCGTCGGTCACCGCGACGACGAACACCGCGGGCTGGCGCACCTCGACGACGCCGTAGATGCCCCGCGAGCCGTCCGGCCGGGTGACCTCGTCCTCGCGGACCGTGATCCACGGGTTCTCGTACGCGGTGCGGGAGGAGATCGTCTGCCAGGCCACGACACCACCCTAGGGAGGCTGGATCGCCCTCAGAACAGCGAGTCGGCCTCCAGAGCGAGCAGCACCTGCTTGCGCTCCAGGCCGCCGGCGTACCCCGTCAGGGTGCCGTTGGCGCCGATGACCCGGTGACACGGCACCACGATCGGGATCGGGTTGCGGCCGTTGGCGAGTCCGACCGCCCGCGATGCGGCGTTGGTCATGCCGAGCCGGCGCGCGATCTCGCCGTACGTCGCCGTCTCACCGAAGCCGAGCAGCGAGAGCTCCTTCCACACCCGCTTCTGGAACTCCGTGCCGACGGGCGCGAGCGGGAGGTCGAACTCGGTGAGCTCGCCGGCGAAGTACGCGGCCAGCTGGCGGGCGCACCCGGCGAGGACCGGGTGCGCGTCGTCACGCTCTCCGCACGGCCGGCCGGCGATGTCGTGGAAGGGGTGGAAGTCGATGCGCGTGATCGAGCCGTGCTGCTCGACCAGGCGCAGCTCTCCGACGGGTGAGTCGACGATGGTCCAGCTCACGGGGTCTCCTCGGTTCGTGGGACGGGGCTGCTGAGTGAGTGCCACAGGTGCATCAGGGCGTAGGAGCGCCACGGCCGCCAGGAGTCGTCGACACCTCGCGGTCCGTCGGCACCGAGCCGGACCAGCGCGCGACGCACGCCGATGTCGGTCGGCAGGAAGACGTCGGGGTGACCGAGGGCGCGCAGGGCGACGTAGTCGGCGGTCCAGGGGCCGATCCCGGGAAGCGCGAGCAGGCGGGCGCGCACCAGGTCGCGGTCGGGCCCGCGGTCGAGGGCGATGGTGCCATCGGCGAGGGCGGCCGCCAGGCCGGCGATGGCGCGGCCGCGGGCGCGCGGCATCGGCAGGAACTCCGGATCGAGGCCCGCCAGCGCGGCGGCGGACGGGAAGAGGTGGGTGAGCCCGGCGACGCCGGTCTCGACCGGGCGGCCGTGCTCGGCGACGATCCGGCTGAGCACCGTGCACGCGCCCGCGACGCTGACCTGCTGGCCCACGACGGCGCGGATGGCCAGCTCAGCGCCGTCGACGCTGCCCGGCACGCGCAGGCCCGGCACGCGGGCCACCAACGGCCCGATCAGCGGGTCGTGCGCGAAGTGGTCGGCGACCGCGACCGGGTCGCAGTCGGCGTCGAGCAGGCGCCGGGCCCGCTCGACCGCGGCGGCGGTGTCGCGCAGGTCGGTCAGCGCGAAGCTGGCCTCGACGAACGCCGTGCGGCCCGTGGCGGGCACATCGGCGAGGCGGAGCCGCATGGTGCCGGGGCCGTGTGGCAGGTCGAGGGTGCGGGCGTACCAGTCGCGGCCCACCGCCTCCACGCCCGGCACCAGGTGGTCGGCGAGGAAGGAGAGCAGCGCCGCGCCGGCGAACGGCGTGCGCACGGCGAGGCGCATGGCGACCTCGCCCACCGCGCCGGCGCCGCGGGAGCGACGGCCGCGCAGCTCGGTGGGGCTGGCGGCGTACACCTCGCGCACGGTGTCGTTGAACTGCCGCACGCTGGCGAAGCCGGAGGCGAAGGCGATGTCGGCGTAGCCGAGGTCGGTGGTCTCGATCAGCACCCGGGCGGTCTGCGCGCGTCGCGCCCGGGCGAGCGCGAGCGGGCCGGCGCCGAGCTCGGCGGTGAGCAGCCGGGAGAGGTGGCGCGGCGTGTAGCCGACCCGCCGGGCCAGGCCCTCGACGCCCTCACGGTCCACGACGCCGTCGGCGATGAGCCGCATCGCGCGGCCGGCGGCGGTCGCGGCGACGTCCCAGTCGGGGCTGCCGGGCGTCGCGTCGGGCAGGCAGCGCTTGCAGGCCCGGTAGCCCGCGGCCTGGGCCGCCGCCGCGCTGCGATGGAAGCTGACGTTGCCGAAGGCGGGGGTGCGCGCCGGGCACGACGGGCGGCAGTAGATGCCGGTCGTGCGCACCGCGGTGTAGAAGACCCCGTCGAAGCGCCGGTCGCGCGACTGGACCGCCCGATAGCAGATCTCGGCGTCGAGACGCGCCGGCAGCGCCGCGTTCTCGGAGAGGTCCGGGCTCGTGCTCATGACCACCATCCTGACCCATTCCCGGCGGATCGACTCGCGGGAATCGGACACGGCGGAACGTCGCGCCGACGAGCACGCCCGACGACGTGCTCTGTCCCCGGGTTGGCCTCGCCTGTCACGATGCGCTGGTGGAGGGACACCCGCGGCCGATGCAGCCGCACCACCGTCGCGCGGTGCTGTGGGTGATCGTCGCGACCCAGGTCTGCCTGGCATTAGCGACGGCGGCCGGCGTGGTGCTGGTCTACCGCCACCTCGACGGCAACATCACTCCCGGCGCCGACATCGTCAACTCTGCCGAGAAGCGGCGCTACGCCGGCGACGGCGAGCCGCTGAACATCGTGCTCATGGGCACCGACACCCGGTGCGGCGCCGGCAACCGGATCGACGAGGAGAACGCCGACTGCACGGAGCACTCCGACACCACGATCCTGCTGCACGTCGCGGCCGACCGGCGCTCCGCCTACGGCGTGAGCCTGCCACGCGACGCCATCGTCGACCGGCCGGCCTGCCAGGTCGACGGTCGGACGATCCCCGCGGAGGAGGAGACGCAGTTCAACGTGGCCTACGACGTCGGCGGGCCCGGCTGCACGGCGACCCTGGTCAGCGCGCTCACCGGCGTCTACATCGACCACTACCTGTCCATCGACTTCAACGGCTTCCGGGAGATGGTCGACGCCATCGGCGGGGTGACCGTGTGCCTGCCCGAGCAGATCCGCGACGAGGACCACGGGATCGTGCTGCCCGAGGGCACCCACGTCTTCAACGGTGAGCAGGCGCTGTCCTACGTCCGGGTGCGCCACGGCGTGGGGGACGAGTCCGACATCGGCCGGATGCGCCGCCAGCAGGCGTTCCTCGCCTCGCTGGTCAACCAGGTCCGCTCGGCCGGGACGCTGACCCGGATGGACCGGGTCACCGGCTTCCTCTCCGCGATGACCGACTCGCTCGAGACCGACCCCCAGCTCGCCCGGGCGTCGGCGCTGGCCCGGCTCGCCCTGGAGCTGCGGCGGATCGACGTGGACCAGATCCAGTTCCTCACCGTCCCCTGGGAGCCCTACCCCGCCGACCCGGACGTCTTCGTCCAGTGGGCGCCCGAGGCGGACCGGATCTGGCGCCGCATCAACCAGGACGCGCCGCTGCCCCCGGGGTTGACCGAGGAGGCGATCTCGGCCGGTCAGCCCCCGGGCGTCACCCCCAGCGTGTCGCCGCCGGGCGCCCCGCCGAGCGCCCCCGCGACCTCTCCGGGCGCCGGCGCGACGGCGACCCCGGAGCAGGACACCGAGGAGCAGACCACGGCCAACCGCCGGGTCGGGCTGTGCACCTGAGCGGTCGTGGCTCCCCGCACCGATGCGCCGGGCCCACTTCGGGTACCGGAGGTCATCGTTGCCACGACTTACGACCCGAAGGAGCTCTCATGAGCACGCACAGCCCCACCGGCAGATCGATGACCGCCACCCGCATGCAGACCGCAGCCACCGTGGTCGCCGCGGTGTTCCTGCTGGTCGGTGTCGCTGGGTTCATCCCCGGCGTGACCACCAACTACGACGACATGCAGTTCGCCGGCCACGAGTCGAGTGCCGAGCTGCTCGGCATCTTCCAGGTCTCGATCCTGCACAACATCGTGCACCTGCTGTTCGGCATCGCCGGCCTGGCGATGGCGCGCAGCTGGAGCGGCGCCCGCAGCTACCTGATCGGCGGCGGGGTCATCTACGCGATCCTGTTCGTCTACGGCCTGGTGGTCGACCACGGCAGCGACGCGAACTTCGTGCCGGTCAACGACGCCGACAACATCCTGCACCTGCTCCTGGCGATCGGCATGATCGGCCTGGGGCTGGCCCTCGGCCGCGCCGACGACCGCCACCGCGACACCGTCTGAGGCTCGCGGCTCCACCCGGCATCACGCCACCAACGCAGAAGGGCCCCGGTCTCCCGGGGCCCTTCTCTGTGTGTACCCCCGACCGGATTCGAACCGGCGCTACCTGCGTGAGAGGCAGGCGTGCTAGGCCGCTACACAACGGGGGCTTGTCTCGATCCACCCCGTTGGGGCTTCCCTCTGACAACTCGCGAAACTCTAGCGGAGCCGGAGTTTCGCTTCCAAATCCGCACCTTCGGAGCGGATCTGAGCTGGTCTACTAGGACTCGAACCTAGACTAACTGAACCAGAATCAGTCGTGCTGCCAATTACACCATAGACCATCGACTTCGCAGTCGAGCGTGCCCCTCGCCGGAGCGCCGGGCACGGGTGGGAACTCTACCGGAGACGGTTCACGGCCACGAAATCGGCCGCTCCGGGCCGGGCGTCGCACCCCACACCACCGGCGGCGGAGGGGTCGCCGTCGCGATGCCCAGCTTGCGGGCGGCGTAGGTGCACAAGCCGAGGTAGACCAGCGACTGGGTGAGCGTCACGGGCAGCATCCACCACGAGCCTGCGGTCGGGTTCAGCGCCGTCGTCATGTCGGAGAACGCGAGCGCCAGCCCGTAGGCCAGGAAGTTGTTGAGCACGTGCATCGCGATGCCCGCCTCGAGGCCGCCGGTCGTGATCACGAGGATGCCGGCGACGATCCCGAACGCGAGCCGGTCGACGAACACGGGCGGGTCCTGGGCGCCGTGGGCCAGCGCGAACAGCACGGCCGGGATGAGCACCGCGGCCCACCGCGAGCGCAGCCACCCACCGAAGGCCTGGGTGAGGTAGCCCCGGAAGGCGTACTCCTCCCCCGCCGCCTGCAACGGGGTCAGCAGCACGATGACCAGCAGGAAGTCGCGGGTCGTGTCGGTCCACGGGTTGAGCTCCTCGCTCATCCCGGGCGCGTCCTGTGCGGGCAGGACCGCTCCGACCGCCAGCGTCGCGAGCAGCGCGACGAGCGAGAGACCGAGGGTCACCAGCAACCAGCGCCAGCGCAGGCGCCTGGCGACCGAGGAGAGCCAGCCCGGGTGGAGCTGGTGGCAGACCAGCTGCACCAGCATCGCGACCGGGATGGCGGCGGCCAGGGAGAGGTTGAGGAAGGCGAGGGTGAGCGGCGTGACCGGGTCGAGCGAGGCCAGGTCGGCGAGGCTGTCGTTCAGCTCGGCGAAGCCGTCGCCACGCAGCACGAAGTAGGCGCCGAAGGCCAGCACCAGCCCGATCTGGACGACGAACATCGCCATGACCACCAGCGCGATGGTGCCGAGGAGGGGGCGCCACCAGCGCCAGCTCGGGATCCGCTGGACCT
>JAPSKJ010000270.1 GCA_031177735.1 Nocardioides sp. | reverse complement strand
GGCGCCTCCTCAGAGTCGATCGTCCAGTCTGCGACGTAGCCGGACCCGATCGCAACGGGTCCGCAGGGCGGTAAAGGGAGTGCTCGCCGGCCGGCGGCCGGCCGGGCGCACGAGGGTGAGGTCGGCCACCAGCAGCGGCCGTGCTCAGCGTGTGTTTGCGGCCGTTTACGCCTGGGCGCTGGGGTCGGCGGTAGTCCCTTTGGGGGATATGTGCCACCGGTCGGTCAGACCGCGCATCCTCAGTTCCAAGGTGGGTACCAGCACGAGTTACGGTCTTGCGCATGGCAACTCGGACCCTGATAGCAGCACTTCTCATCGCCCTCATGCCTGCCCTGTCCACCTTCTCAGTCGCACACGCACAGCCCAAGCGCGGCGTCAAGACCGACCCCTACGCCGGCACCGCCGTCGCCGCCACCAACGACCAGCGCGCAGCCGCTGGGCTCCCCACGCTCAAGCGCGACCGCTGCCTCCAGCGGTTCGCCGCCCGGCAGGCTGCTCGGATGGCCAAGCAGCGGGAGATGTTCCACCAGGACCTCAGCCCGATCCTGCGCAAGTGCCACGTGCGCTCGGTCGGCGAGAACGTCGCCTACGGCTTCGGCTCCGGCGAATCGGTCGTCAACGACGGGTGGATGAACTCCGCCGGCCACCGCGCCAACATCCTCGACCGCAACTTCCGCCTCGTCGCCGTCGCTGCACACGAGGCCGGCGGCCGCTGGTACGTCGCCCAGGTCTTCGGCAGGCGCTGAGACCCACCACCGGACACCAGGGCGTCCACCGCGATTCAGCGGTGGGTCACCGCCCGGACATCTGTCGTCGTGAGGGTGCAGGCACAACTGCCATAGCGGTGCTCGGGCCCGCGCCTTCGACGAAGAGGTGTCCGTGTCCTCGCCTGTCCTCCGCCGCCCCCTCGCGGCACTCTCGGCCGCCGCAGCGGCCGGCCTGTCGCTCTCCGCCGTTCCGCTCACCACCCCCGCACATGCGGCCGACCCGGCCGGTGCGCTCGGCACGGTGGTGATCAACGAGTTCAGCACCAACGGCTGGAACAACAACACCGACTTCATCGAGCTGCACAACCTCGGTCCGGTCAACGTCGACCTGACCGGCTACCACCTCACCGACGACAAGGGCATCGCCGGCGGCGATGACATCGTCCTCGACGGCGTGCTCCCCGCCGGCGGCTTCGCGGTGATCTTCAACGACTCCGACGCCTACCCGAACGGCTTCGGCCTCGGGAAGTCCGACGAGGTGCACCTGCTCAGCCCCGACCAGGCCACCGTCATCGACCAGTACGTCGACCTGCCGGCCGACACCCACGCCGCACCGAGCTACGCCCGCACCACCGACGGCACCGGCGCGTTCGCGCAGTCGGCCGCCGCGACCCCGGGCGGCTCGAACGCCCTCCCGGCCGCCGAGGCGGCCGTCACGATCAACGAGTACTTCTCCGACGGCGCCGACTTCGTCGAGCTCCACAACTCCGGCCTCGCCCCGATCGACCTGACCGGCTGGAAGATCGCCGACGGCGAGGGCGGCGCCGCCGCCGTCGGCGACGAGATCGTCCTCGGTGGGGCGTCGGCGGTCCTCCCCGCCGGTGGCTACCTGGCGATCCCGACCAACGGGACCCCGCCGGCCGGCGTCACCTACGTCGCCGGCGGCTTCGGTCTCTCCAAGGCCGACCACCTCTACCTCTCCAACGCCTCGGGCCGGCTGGTCGACACCACCTGGGTCGGCCCCGAGGCCGACGGTGTCACCACCCGCCACGCCGCCCCGTCGTGGGCGCGCACCCAGCCCGGGGTGGGCCTGTGGCAGCTCTCCGCCGCCGCCACGCCGGGCGCGGCGAACTCCTTCGGCACCGGCGGCGGCCCCGAGACCCCGCCGCTCGACCCGCGCTGGGACGACGTCGAGATCAACGAGATCTCCTCGCTCAACGACGACGACGCGGGCAATCCCGGCTTCGGCGACGCGGTCGAGCTGGCCAACACCGGCGACCAGCCGGTCAGCATCGAGGGCTGGCACCAGACCGACGGTGGCGCGGCCACCGGCGCGGTGGCGCTGACGCTGGCCGACCTGCGGGTCTGGGACGGCGACTCGCTCGAGCCCGCGACCGGCTGGACCATCCCGGCCGGCGGCTACGTCGTCTTCTCCTCCACCAAGGGGCTCTCCGGGGAGGGCGACGCGGTGAAGATCTACGGCCCGGGCGCCGACGCCGCCACCCGCCAGCTCGTCGACGAGCAGGCCTACGGCGACGGCGACGCCGGCGTCTCGGACACCTACGAGTCCGACTCGCTCGCGTTCGCCGCCCTCCCCGACGGCTCCGATGAGTTCTGGCGGGTCACCCAGAGCACCTTCGGCCGCGACAACACCGCCGCGGAGCCCACCAAGTCGCGTCGCCTGGACACGCCGGTCGTGCTCAACGAGGTCTCCAACACCGCCGGCAAGGCCGAGCTGCTCAACACCGGCGCCACCACGGTCGACCTCGCCGGCTGGCAGCTGCTCGACTCCGCCGACACCGTGGTCCACACGGTCCCGGCCGGCACTGCGCTCGCCCCGGGCGCCTACTACGTCGCCGAGGGCCTGGCCGGGCTCGGCTCCACCGACTCGCTGACCATCCGCCGCGCCAGCGACCAGGCCAGCGTCGTCGGCCACACCTGGTTCGAGGACGGCATCTCCTCCTACAGCCGCTGCGAGGTCTTCGGCACCGTCTCCTACGTGGAGACCCCCACGGCGACCTGGGGTGCCGCCAACGCCTGCCCGACCGTGGACGCGGTCGCCTGGCCGGGGGGGAGCAGCGTGACCACGGTCGACGCCGCCGACGCCTTCACCGACACCGACGCCAACGACGAGGGCGACGTGTCCGGCGCGACCTTCGACCCGGCCGACCCCACGGTCCTGTGGGTGGTCATGAACAAGGGCCGCCTGTTCAAGATGCACCAGGTGGGCGGGGTCTACGAGGCCTTCCCCGAGTGGGACGGCGGCGTACCGCTGCGCTTCGCCGACGGTGGCGGCGAGCTCGACTCCGAGGGCGTCACGGTCGGCCCCGACGGCGCCGTGTACGTGACGTCGGAGCGTGACAACGCGCGCGCCAAGGACACCTCCTCCAACGTGATCGCCCGCTACGACGTCGGCGGCGTGACGGCCACGACGACTGAGCTGGTCGCCACCCACGAGTGGGACGTCAACACCCAGGTCGTCACCGGCACCAACCTCGGCCTGGAGGGCATCACCTACGTGCCCGACACGTTCCTGGTCGAGGCCGGTTGGACGGTCGACGGGCGTGCCTACGCCGCGTCGGCGCACGGCACTCCCGGCCTGTTCGTCACGGCCGTCGAGGGCACCGGCGACCTGCACTTCTTCTCGCTGGCCACCGGCTCCGCGCCGGTCGAGGTGAAGGTCGAGGAGTCGGGCTTCCCATGGGCCATGGACGTGACCTACGACGCCGACCGCAAGGTGCTGTGGTCGCTGTGCGACGACGGCTGCGGTGGCGCCTACAACGTCCTCACCGTGGTCGACGGCGACTTCGCCGTCGACGAGTCCTATGCCCGCCCCACGGGCATGGGCAACCTCAACAACGAAGGCATGGCCATCGCCCCGCGCTCCACCTGTGCGGACGGCGCCCAGTCGGTGATCTGGACCGACGACGGTGACACCGACGGCTTCTCGCTGCGCGCGGGCACCCTGCGCTGCACCGGGGCCGCGCAGACGATCACCTTCACCTCCGCCGCCCCGGCCGCTGCCCAGGTCGGCGGCAGCTACACCGTCAGCGCCACGGGCGGCGCCTCGGGCAAGCCGGTGGTCTTCGGTGCCGCCGGCGCCTGCACCGTGGCCGGCGACGTGGTGACCTTCACCCGAGCCGGCACCTGCACGGTGACCGCCGACCAGGCCGGCCGGGGTGCCACCTTCGAGCCGGCGGCCCAGGCGAGCCAGG
>JAPSKJ010000269.1 GCA_031177735.1 Nocardioides sp. | reverse complement strand
CGTGCACTCCCTGCTCGACCGGGAGCCGGACCTGGCGGCCTGCATGGCGCAGGCCCGCAGCCTGCTCGGCGAGGTGGGCGCAGAGATCGGGGCGAGTCTCGCCCGTTGAGCTGCTGGCTGTTCATCAAGGTATGCAGCCGAGTGGTCACTTCCCGTGCGGAACTCCGCCAGGGAAGCGAGCGTTCGACTGCATACCTTGATGAACGCCCCGGTGCGCGGGGCGGCGCTCGGCGCCGGCTCGGCGACCGCAGCCGCTCTCGCGCGGCCTCGGGGGACCGGTCTGCTCGCCGTGCTCGATCGCTTCTTCGCGCCCGAGCGCCCGGCGTGGGGAGTGTCCCAGGTCACCCCCTTCTTGTGACTGTCGCCACACCTCGATAGAGTCGAGGCTCTGAAACCTTTCAATCCCTGAGGAGTCTCGGTGCACCCCTCCCTCCGTGCGATGTCGCACTCCTCCACCACCCACCTACGGCGGCGCATCACTGCGTCTGCGCTCGCCCTGGCGCTCGGCGCGAGCCTCGCTGCGACGGTGGCGATGCCGGCGGCCGAGGCCGCCCAGGGCAGCGCGCCGGCGGCGCCGACCCGGCTGACCGTCGAGGACCAGGCCCGGCCGCTCGAGGTCGACGGCGACCCGCGGTTCGGGTGGCTGCCGCAGGACGTCGACGGCGGGGAGGTGCAGACGGCCTACGAGATCGAGGTGCGCGACGCCGACGGTGCGGTCGTCTGGAACTCCGGCAAGGTCGAGTCCAGCCAGCAGGCCTACGTCGACTACGCCGGCCCCGAGCTGGAGCCGGGCGCGGCGTACGAGTGGACGGTCCGCACCTGGGACCGCACCGACCAAGCCTCTCCCTGGGCCCCCGAGGCGACCTTCGAGACCGGCCTGGGCGACGACGACTGGGGCGGCGCGCAGTGGATCCGGCGCCAGCCGGGCTCGCTGACCGGGGCCCTGCAGATCCAGGCCGGCCAGGGCCGCCACAGCGGGGCCGGCATCACCGTCGCGAAGACCGGCCGCGACTGGACCGACTACACCCTCGACGTCGACATCACCCCGCGCCGCAACAGTGCAGGCATCGTGTTCCGGGCTCCCGACGGCGGCAACGGCTACATGGTGGCGCTGGTCCCCGGCACCGGCGTGCGCCACCACCTCCTGCAGGGCGGATCGCTGCCCAACACCTCGGGCGCGCGCGTGACCTTCCCGGCCGCGGTGGCCGTCGACACGACCTACCACCTGACGGTCCGGGTCGTCGGTGACACCATCACCTACCTCCTCGACGGCGCCGAGCTGGGCCAGGTCACCCGCAGCAACTGGGCCGTGGGCACCGTCGGGTTCCGCACCGCGAGCGGTGAAACGGCCGACTACGACAACCTCGTCGTCACCGGCACCGACGGCGAGCAGCTGTTCTCCGAAGACTTCTCCGGCGACCTGGCCAAGTGGGAGCCCAGCCGGACGCAGGAGCCCGACGAGTTCACCTTCTCCCGCAAGCAGGTCACGCTGCCGGCCGGCACCATCACCCGGGCGCGCAGCTGGTTCGCCGCCGACGACACCTACGAGTTGTGGGTCAACGGCAAGCGGGCCGACCGCGGCACCAACCTGGGCTACCAGGGCAGCGCCACGCTGCAGAGCGAGCTGTACTACCAGACCGCCGACCTGACGAAGCTGGTCCGAGCCGGCCGGCAGACGGTGTTCGGCGTGGTCTCCCGGTGGTCCGGCAGCGGCCAGGGCCGTGCCGCCGGCAGCCCGGGCCTGCTGGGCCGCATCGTGGTGGAGTACGCCGACGGCTCGTCGTACGTCGTCACCACCGACGGCACCTGGAAGACCCGTCCCGGCGACTTCGTCGGTGTGGGCACCCGCAACGGCGAGGGCCTCTACATCACCCACCAGGACGCACGGCTCACCGTGGCCGCCGGCGCCTGGAAGCTGCCCGGCTACGACGACTCGTCGTGGGGCACGCCGATCGTCATCGGCACCCACCCGGTGGCGAACTCCTTCAACCACCTCTCCGGCCGCCAGACCCGGGTCACCGAGACGGTCGTGCACCCCGAGCGCATCCTGGTGGCGGAGGACGGCACGCCGGTCGCCGACTTCGGCAAGGTCATCCCGGCCCGGCCGGCCGTGCACTTCCACGACGGTCTCGCCGGTCGCACCATCGCCCTGCGCGGGAGCTTCCTGCTCGAGCCCAACGGCCGGGTCTCCACCTCCGGCGTGGCCACCCAGGGCACCGACATGCGCTTCCTCTACACACAGGTCGACGGCGAGCAGCACTTCCAGGCCTTCGACCACCTGGCGTTCCGCTACCTCGAGATCCCGGGCGCCGAGGAGGACATCTCGGTCGAGGACGTGACCGCGACGGTGCTGCACACGCAGGTGCCCGGTGAGGCGGCGACGTTCAAGAGCGACGACGCCACCCTCGACGCCGTCTGGGACCTGATGCAGCGCTCGCTGCTCTACTCGGTGCAGGACACCTTCGTCGACACCCCGACCCGCGAGCAGGGTCAGTTCCTCCTGGACACCGCCAACATCTCCTACGGCCTGATGGCCACCCAGAACGAGCGGGTCGCCACGCGCGTCGCGATGAAGGAGTTCCTGCTCAGCCAGCTGCGCTACTGGAGCGGCTCGGAGGCCGACCGGGGCCGCTACAACGCGGTCTACCCCAACGGCGACGGCAAGCGGGACATCCCCGACTTCACCGCACTGGTGCCCGACTGGGTGTGGCGCTACTACCTCGAGACCGGTGACCGCGACCTGCTCGAGCAGGCCTACCCGGCCATGGCCGAGACCGCGGGCTACATCCGCCGCCACGTGCCGACGACCGGCCCGACCGCCGGTCTGGTCACCCAGCTCACCGGCGGGTCGGGCCAGTACCTCCACGGCATCGTCGACTGGCCGGCCTCGGGTCGCTTCGACTACGACATGAGCGCCGCCGCGCGCACCACGGTCAACGCCCTCGGCGTCAACGTGCTGCGGACCGCCGGGCTGATGGCCGCCGAGCTGGGGAAGCCGGCTGAGGCCCAGGCCAACCAGGCCGATGCGGACGCCATCGCGGCCCGGATGAACGCCACGCTGCGCCGAGCCGACGGCACCTACCACGACGGTCTCCTCGCCGACGGCTCGCCGAGCCCGCACGCCGGGCAGCACGCCACGTCGTACGCGATCGCATTCGGCATCGCACCCGAGACCGACCGCCCGGCGCTGGCCCAGCACATCGCCGCCATGGGGATGAAGCAGGGCCCGATGACCTCCCACTGGCTGCTCAAGGCGCTCGGGGACGCCGGCGCCGAGCGTGAGGTTCGGCGCCTGCTGACCAACGCCGACGACCTCGGTTGGGCGAAGGTGCTGCGGGACGGGGGCACCTTCACGCCGGAGGCCTGGGTCGCCGAGGGCTCGGCCAACAGCCTGTCGCACGGCTGGGGCTCCCAGGCGATCGTGGACATCCAGCAGGACGTGCTGGGCATCGACCTGATCGGCGCAGGCGCCAGCGACGTCGCCATCCGGGTGCCGGACACCGGTCTCACCCGCGCCGCGGGCACCCGGCCCACCCAGCGGGGGCCGGTCACCAGCGACTGGACCCGCCGCGGCGACGACGTCACGCTGACCACGAGCATCCCGGTCAACGTCGAAGGCGTCGTGTCGCTGCCCGAGATCGCCGGCCGGACCTACGCCGTGCGCGGCCCCGCCGGCGCGGTGGCGGAGCCGCTGGAGACGCTCGACGGCCAGCTGCGGTGGGCCGTGGGCTCGGGCACCTGGACGTTCACCAACGTCCCGGCCACGGCGCCCACCCCCGCACCGACCACCCCGCCGGTGACCCGGCCGGCCGACTCCACGACGACCCTCGTGGCGCGTCGCAAGGCGGGCCGCATCATCCTGGTCGCCACCGTCCGGACCGGGGGCGGCGTCCGGCCCAGCGGGGGTGAGGTCGCCTTCCGCGCCG
>JAPSKJ010000268.1 GCA_031177735.1 Nocardioides sp. | reverse complement strand
GCCGCGTGGCGACGGCGTAGCGCTCGCCGGCCGACTCGGGCCGACCGGCAGTGACCGCCTCCGCGGCGGCCCGGCCGGCTGCCAGACCGGTGAGGATGGCGTAGAAGATGCCCTCGCCGGTCATCGGGTTGACCAGGCCAGCGGCGTCGCCGACCAGCAGCGTGCGGCCGTCGGCGGGACGCCAGCGTCCTGTCGCGAGCGGCAGGTGGTGTCCCCTCCACTCGCGGCCGCCGTCCCGGGCGCCCGGCAGCAGCTCCTCGAGGCGGTCCAGGAGCAGCTCGCGGGTCGGCTTCGGCCGCCGATGGGTGAGCATCTCGCCGTACCCCACGTTCGCCAGCCCGTCACCACGGTCGAAGGACCAGGCGTACGACGGCTGGCGGCTGGCCCCGAAGCGGATGACCTGGGCGCGTGCCCGGCCGGCGGGGACGGGCGCGTAGCCCCGGATGGCCACGGCGGTGGGACCGGGCCGGTGCCCGAGGGCACGACGCAGGACGGAGTGGGCGCCGTCGGCACCCACGACGACGTGCGCACGCCACTGTCCGTCCACGTCGAGGCCGGAGCGGGTGGTGGCCACCGAGCGGACCCGGTGCCGGACCTGCTCGGCACCGAGTGCGCGCGCGGCGTGGAGGATGCGCGCGTCGAGGACGGTCCGCGGCACGACCCAGGCCGCGCGGGCCATGTCGCGCTCGACCTGGACCGCTCCCCTGCCCAGCCGCAACCGTTGCACCGGAACCCGGTCGTCCACGAGTCCACGCACCCCGGCGGAGGTGAGCAGGTCGACCGCCTGGGGGGCCACCCCGTCGCCGCACGCCTTGTCACGCGGGAAGCACGCCCGGTCCAGGACCAGGACGCGCAGGTCGGGGCGCGAGCGGAGGGCACCGATCGCGGCAGCGGCTCCCGCTGGCCCGCCTCCCACCACGACGAGGTCCCAGCTCGCGCTGTCTGGTGCCGGGACCGTCACGGCCGGTTCCGCTGGCCGACGGGGCCACGCCGGACGAAGTCCTTCAACGCGCCCGGCACCGTGCGCCGTCGGAGCACGGGAGTGCGGCCCTCAGCCGCCTCCCGCATGCCGGTGATGACCTCGGCGAGCACCGAGACGGCGTCGTGCTGCGGTTGCCAGCCGAGCTCGCGCCGGGCCCGCCCGGTGTCGAGCAGGGGCAGCGCGAACGCCATGTCGAGCCAGCCGGTGTCGACCTGCTGCAGCCGGGCGTGCCAGGCCAGTGACATCGCCGCACGGAGCACACCGGACGGCACGTGCACAGGCCGGGCGCCGAGGACGTCGGCGATCCGGTCGGTGGTGAGCGGCGGCTCGGCGGCCAGGTTGAACGGTCCCGCCGCGCGCCGCTCGAGCACCCGCGCGATGGCGTCGGCGACGTCGTCGGCGTGCACCATGGGGATCCGCAGCCGCCGGTCCAGCGGGAGCACGGGCACGTGGTCGAGCACCTGACGCGGGACGAGTGCGGGCACGCCGTACCTGAGCAGAGCGCTCCCCGCGGAGCGCTGGCCCACGATCCCCGGGCGCAGACGGGTGATGATCGTGTCGTGACCCCCGTCCTGGTAGGCGTCGAGGAGGCGCTCCGCCGCAGCCTTGTGCACGCTGTAGCGCGAGGAGGGGACGCCGCCGGTCGGCCAGCTCTCGTCGACCGGCTCGTCGTCCTCCTTGGGTGAGTAGGCGCCCACGGAGGACAGATGGACCAGGTGAGGCACGTCGGCGACGGCGATCGCGTCCAGGACTCGACGCGTGCCGCCCGGTCCGAGACTCTCGAGGTAGCGGAGGTCGTGGGAGGGCTGGAAGCCCCACGCGAGGTGCACGACCGCGTCCGCGCCGCGGAACGCGTCGGCCAGGATGTCGACGGCGTCGTCGTGGGTGAGGTCCACGCTGCGCCACTCGACGCCCGCCGGTGCGACCTCGGGCAGTCGACGCGCCAGCCCGACGATCTGGTGCTCTCCGGAGGCGGTCAGGTGACGCAGCAGAGCTGAGCCGATGTTCCCGGTCGCGCCGGTCACTGCGATACGCATCGGGCCTCCCTAGGTCGCCGAAGCGGCCGGTACCCGACTACCGGCGCTCGACACGGCGTGATCCCCCCGTCCGCCGGGCTCGTGGAGCGTGGGCCGGACGCACAGCGGCCCCCGATCTCTCGATCGGGGGCCGCAGGGATCATGCGGAGTCGGGTGCAGCGATCAGGAGGCGATGTTCCAGATGTCGACGTGCTTGTCCATGCCGCCGGACTTCACGAAGACGGTCTTGACGGCCTTGAGCTTCGGGCCCTTGATCTTCGGGGCCTTCTTCGGGGCCTTGGTCTTGGTGAGCTTGAAGCAGTAGCGGCTCTTGTTGTCCGTGCGCCAGGTGTAGGACGAGCGGAACTTCTTGCTCTTGCCGTACTTGTAGGAGACCGTCACCGGCTTCTTCTTGTAGGGAGCCGACAGCGGGCCGACCTCGTAGCAGCCCTTCTTGGAGCTGACCTCGACGTAGCGGTAGCCGCGCTCGACGTTGACCGTCACGATCGGCGAGGCCGACGCGGTGTAGGTGTCCTGGTAGGTCGACGTGGCGGTGTAGCCGTTGTAGACCGCCTGGTACTCCGCCGACTCGCTCAGCTCGAAGCCGTGGATGGCGCCCGCATAGGGGCTGGTGTAGATGTCGGTCCAGGTGGTGCCGCCGATCGGGCGCGACTTGATGGTGACGGTGCCCTGGTAGACCGTGCTCCCGTCGGTGGCCGCGACGTCAGCGTCGAGGCTGACGTAGTCGCCGTAGCCGGTCGAGCCCGAGTAGCTGTTGAGGACGAGGGTGGTGGTGGTCGCCTTGGTCACCGTGGCCGCGGCCGGACCACCGGCGACGAGCGAGCCGGCGCCGAGGACGACGGCGGCGGAGACGGCCGCGAGAGCGCGGGTCAACTTCATGGATGCTCCTGTGTCGAGATGTGGTTGCCCGTGGCATCTACCCACCGCGGGCGCAACGAAACTACCGCGCGCGGATCCGGGGAGTTTTACCCCGCCTGCATCCGCGCGCCGGACCGGCTGGGTGCACCCGATTCAGGGCCTCGGCGAGGCCTGCGGTAGGGTTCCACTGCTCTCGCAACGAGAGCGTTCGGGCTGTGGCGCAGCTTGGTAGCGCACTTGACTGGGGGTCAAGGGGTCGCAGGTTCAAATCCTGTCAGCCCGACCGTTGTGATGTCCCAGGACATCGCGGACACCCGGATCCACGGAATCGTGGGTCCGGGTGTCTGTCATTTCGGCTTTCTGGGCTGGTGCCGCGCCCGGCGGCAACGGCCTCGCGTGACCGGCGTCGAGAATCACCTCCGGCGTGCCGCTCGGAACCGAGGGCGTGGGCTGCATCGTTCGCGAGCGTCTCGGTGGGAGCGCACGCCGTGGGTGAGCCGGTCGTCACGGTCCATTGTCGGCAAAGCGCGAATGACGCGCTGCCTGCTCGCCTAGACTTCGGGGGTGTTCGGGGGGCGATTTCAGCGTGCTGTCGGTGTGGTCATCCTTCTGGTGGCCGCTCTCGCCGGTCTGCTGATCTGGATCGCCATCGCGACCGCTGACCCGGTGGAGCCGCAGACGCGCGAAGGCCTCCTCTTCGGCGCCTGGCGCGTGCTCTACGACACCGAGGCGCCGTCCACGTCGACGTTGCTGATCGCCGTCGGCGTCGCCCTGCTGCTCGCGGCCGCCGTCGCCCTGCTCGAGACGCGGATCGCCAACCGCGACCGGCGCTCCCTCGACGAGGGCGACACCCCGCTCTCCCCACGTCTGGTGATGGCGCAGACCCGGGGCGTCTTCCACGGCCCGGTCACCGTCACCGTGCTGGTGCCCGCCCACAACGAGGAGGCCACCCTTCCAGCGACCCTGGCGTCGTTGCAGCAGCAGTCCCACCGGCCCGAGCGGGTCATCGTGGTCGCCGACAACTGCACCGACCGCACGGTGGAGCTGGCGCGTGCCGCCGGGGTCGAGGTGGTGGAGACGGTGG
>JAPSKJ010000267.1 GCA_031177735.1 Nocardioides sp. | reverse complement strand
GGGCAACGAGGGCGACACCTTCACCGCCGGTGACCTCGGCGAGTACACCGTCGGCGCGGACAACACCGTGCTGCTCGGCGACCCGTTCCGGTTCAACGCCGAGAACATCGACGACTTCGACTTCTGATCCACCCCACGAAGTCGGCCCGGCCGGCCGGCGGACCCCGGCCGGCCGGGCACCCACCCGCGATCCACCCACGATCCACCCACGAGCCAGGAGACCTCCCGTGCAGCGCGTCTGCTTCCAGCTCCAGGTCAAGCCGGACCGCATCGACGAGTACAAGCGCCGCCACGCCGACGTGTGGCCCGACATGCTCGCGGCGCTGCACGAGACCGGCTGGCACAACTACTCGCTCTTCCTGCGGCCCGACGGCCTGCTGATCGGCTACGTCGAGACCCCTTCGCTCGAGGCCGCGCAGGCCGGCATGGCCGCCACCGAGGTCAACACGCGGTGGCAGGCCGAGATGGCCGACCTCTTCGAGGACCTCGACGGCCGGGCGCCCGACGAGGGGTTCCTCGTGCTCGAGGAGATCTTCCACCTCGAGGACCAGCTCGCCGCCCACCAGGCCACGGCCGACACCGACGTACAGAAGTGATGTGAGATGAGCACCTCAGCAAGGTTCAAGGAGATCGCCCCCCTTCTGGAGGGCCAGGCGATCGAGGTCCCGTCGTGGGCCTACGGCAACTCCGGCACGCGGTTCAAGGTGTTCGGCTCCCCGGGCACCCCGCGCACCGTGGAGGAGAAGATCGCCGACGCCGCGACGGTGCACCGCTTCACCGGCCTCGCGCCGAGCGTCGCGCTGCACATCCCGTGGGACCTGGTCGACGACTTCGGCGCCCTGCGCCGCTACGCCGAGGACCTCGGCATGGCGATCGGCACCATCAACTCCAACACCTTCCAGGACGACGACTACAAGCTCGGCGCCCTGACGCACACCGACCCGAAGATCCGGCAGAAGGCGATCGACCACCACTTCGAGTGCATCGACGTCATGAACGCCACCGGGTCCCGCGACCTGAAGATCTGGCTCGCCGAGGGCTCGAACTACCCCGGTCAGGCCGACATCCGCGGCCGGCAGGACCGGCTCGCCGAGAGCCTGGCCACCATCTACGACCGCCTCGGTGACGACCAGCGGCTCGTGCTGGAGTACAAGTTCTTCGAGCCCGCCTTCTACCACACCGACGTGCCGGACTGGGGCACGTCCTACGTCCAGGTGGCGGCCCTCGGCGAGCGCGCGGTGGTCTGCCTCGACACCGGGCACCACGCTCCCGGGACCAACATCGAGTTCATCGTCGCCCAGCTGCTGCGGCTCGGGAAGCTCGGCTCGTTCGACTTCAACAGCCGCTTCTATGCCGACGACGACCTGATCGTCGGTGCGGCGGACCCGTTCCAGCTCTTCCGGATCCTCTTCGAGGTCGTCCGCGGAGGCGGCTTCGGGCCAGAGAGCGACGTCGCCTTCATGCTCGACCAGTGCCACAACATCGAGAAGAAGATCCCCGGTCAGATCCGCTCGGTGCTCAACGTGCAGGAGATGACCGCGCGAGCGCTCCTCGTCGACCGGGCGGCGCTGACCGCCGCGCAGGAGGAGGGCGACGTGCTCCTCGCGAACGAGATCTTCATGGACGCCTTCTACACCGACGTCCGCGCCGACCTCGCCGCCTGGCGGGAGGAGAGAGGCCTGCCGGCGAACCCGATGCGGGCCTATCTCGAGAGCGGCTACCAGGAACAGATCGAGGCGGACCGCGTGGGCGGGACGCAGGCAGGATGGAACTGACAGACATGACGAACCCTGGGTCCAACGGCACAGCAGCACAGCTGATCGCCCGATCGAACCGGCTCGGCGCCGACCCGAAGAACACCAACTACGCGGGCGGCAACACCTCCGCGAAGGGGACGGAGGTCGACCCGGTCACCGGCCAGGAGGTCGAGCTCCTCTGGGTCAAGGGCAGCGGCGGCGACCTCGGCACGCTGAAGGAGTCCGGCCTCGCCGTCCTCCGTCTCGACCGGATGCGCGCGCTCGTCGACGTCTACCCGGGCGTCGAGCGCGAGGACGAGATGGTCGCGGCCTTCGACTACTGCCTGCACGGCAAGGGCGGCGCGGCCCCCTCGATCGACACCGCCATGCACGGTCTCGTCGACGCCGCGCACGTCGACCACCTGCACCCCGACTCCGGCATCGCGATCGCGACCGCCGCGGACGGCCCCGAGCTCACCACCACCATCTTCGGCGACAAGGTCGTCTGGGTGCCGTGGCGCCGCCCGGGCTTCCAGCTGGGCCTCGACATCGCCGAGATCAAGGCGAAGAACCCGCAGGCGGTCGGCTGCATCCTCGGCGGCCACGGGATCACCGCGTGGGGCGAGACCAGCGAGGAGGCCGAGGCCAACTCGCTGTGGATCATCGACACCGCTGCGGCCTACATCGCCGAGCACTCCAAGCCGGAGCCGTTCGGCCCCGTCCTCGACGGCTACGCGGCCCTGCCCGAGGCCGAGCGCCGTGCCAAGGCCGCCGCCCTGGCTCCCACCATCCGCGGCATCGCCTCGGCGGACCGTCCGATGGTCGGCCACTTCAACGACTCCGACGTCGTGCTCGACTTCGCCGCCCGGGCCGAGCACCAGCGGCTCGCGGCCCTCGGCACCTCGTGCCCCGACCACTTCCTGCGCACCAAGGTCAAGCCGCTCGTGCTCGACCTGCCGGCGACGGCGACGGTCGAGGAGTCCATCGCGCGCCTGAAGGAGCTCGCGGTCGCCTACCGCGAGGACTACCAGGCCTACTACGACCGCCACGCCACGCCGGACAGCCCGGCGATCCGCGGCAAGGACCCGCTCATCGTGCTGGTGCCCGGCGTCGGCATGTTCAGCTTCGGCAAGGACAAGCAGACCGCCCGGGTGGCCGGCGAGTTCTACGTCAACGCCATCAACGTGATGCGGGGCGCCGAGGGGCTCTCCCGCTACCAGCCCATCGACGAGGCGGAGAAGTTCCGCATCGAGTACTGGGCGCTGGAGGAGGCCAAGCTCCAGCGGATGCCGAAGCCGAAGCCGCTGGCCACCCGCATCGCGCTGGTCACCGGTGCCGCCTCCGGGATCGGCAAGGCGACCGCCAAGCGGCTCGCGGCCGAGGGCGCCTGCGTGGTCATCGGTGACCTCGACCAGGCCAAGGCCGAGGCGGCCGCCGCCGAGATCGGTGGCCCCGACGTGGCGATCGGTGTCGCCGCGGACGTGTCGAAGGCCGACGCGGTGCAGGCCATGATCGACGCCGCGGTCCTTGCCTTCGGCGGGCTCGACCTGGTCGTCAACAACGCCGGCCTGTCGCTGTCCAAGCCGCTGCTCGAGACCACCGAGGCCGACTGGGACCTGCAGCACGACGTGATGGCCAAGGGCTCGTTCCTGGTCTCGAAGGCGGCAGCGAAGGTCCTCATCGAGCAGGAGCTCGGCGGCGACATCGTCTACATCTCCTCGAAGAACTCGATCTTCGCGGGCCCGAACAACATCGCCTACTCCGCGACGAAGGCCGACCAGGCCCACCAGGTCCGCCTGCTCGCGGTGGAGCTCGGTGAGTACGGCATCAAGGTCAACGGCGTGAACCCCGACGGCGTGGTCCAGGGCTCCGGCATCTTCGCCGGCGGCTGGGGCGCCCAGCGGGCCGCGGTGTACGGCGTGGAGGAGAAGGACCTGGGCAAGTTCTACGCCCAGCGCACCATCCTCAAGCGCGAGGTGCTGCCCGAGCACATCGCCAACGCCGTGTTCGCCCTGTGCGGTCCGGACATGACCCACACGACCGGCCTGCACATCCCGGTCGACGCCGGGGTCGCAGCCGCGTTCCTTCGATGAACCACCCCACGCCGTCGTGCAGGCGGCTCGCTGCGCTCGCGTCGAGCACGACAGCGCGGGGACCCCGATGAACCACGGCACGGTCCGTGTCGCCGCCGTCGACCTCGGCGCGACCAGCGGCCGCGTGATGGTGGCGCGGGTCGGCC
>JAPSKJ010000266.1 GCA_031177735.1 Nocardioides sp. | reverse complement strand
GCCACCCACGTGCAGGGCACCATCAACGGCTACGGCGAGCGCACCGGAAACGCCGACCTGATCGCGGTCGTCGCCAACCTCGAGCTCAAGCTCGACCGCGCGGTGCTGCCGCCCGGGCTGCTGCGCGAGGCCACCCGCACCGCCCACGCCATCGCCGAGGTCACCAACGTGCCTCCCGCCTCACGTCAGCCCTACGTGGGTGCCAGCGCCTTCGCCCACAAGGCCGGCCTGCACGCCAGCGCCATCAAGGTCGATCCGGACCTCTACCAGCACATGGACCCCGTGGGCGTCGGCAACGACATGCGCCTGCTCGTCTCCGACATGGCCGGTCGGGCGTCGATCGAGCTGAAGGGTCGCGAGCTGGGCTACGACCTCGATCCCGACCTCGCCGCCCGGGTGACCAAGCGCGTCAAGGAGCTGGAGGCTCGCGGCTACACCTTCGAGGCCGCCGACGCCTCCTTCGAGCTGCTGCTGGTCGAGGAGGTGGAGGGCGAGCGGCCGTCGTACGTCGACGTCGAGTCCTGGCGCGTGATCACCGAGGCCCGGCCCGACTCCAGTGAGGCGCCCGCGCTCTCGGAGGCGACCGTCAAGCTGCGCGCCGGCGGAGTGCGCTACGTGGTGACCGGCGAGGGCAACGGCCCGGTCAACGCCCTCGACCAGGCGCTGCGCAGCGCGATCGAGCGGGCCTTCCCCGAGGTCTCCCGCTTCGAGCTGATCGACTACAAGGTGCGACTCTTCGACGACGGCCACGGCACGGATGCCAAGACCCGCGTGCTCATCGAGACCTCCGACGGCGTCACCTCCTGGGTGACCGTCGGTGTGGGCGAGAACGTCATCGAGGCCTCCTGGGAGGCGCTGGTCGACGGGCTGACCTACGGCCTGCGGCGGCACCACCCGGGGCTGACCGAGGTGCGCTAACGGCGGACCACGCGTCGGGTCAGGTCCGCCCAGGCGTCGTAGACCCGGTCGACGCTCATGCCTTGCCCGAGGACCTGGTCCTCCAGCACCGTCACGTCGAGCGGTGCCACGAGTGAGGAGGCGAGCAGCGGCAGGTCGCCCTCCGTGCCGATCTCGGCGAGCAGCAGGCGCACGTGCATGAGCACGAAGCCGAACGCCCCCGAGGTGCGGACGCGGCCGCCCGCGGCGGCGATCAGCTCCCGCTGGCCCAAGGTGGCCTCGATCCGGGAGCGACCGAAGGCGAGCAGCCGGTCCAGGGCCGGTGCGCCCGGTCCCAGAGGCGGGGGACCGCCGAGCACCTGTGCCTGCCACTCGCTCTCGGAGTGGTCCAGCAGCGCGATCATCAGCCCTGCCCGCGACTCGAAGCGCCGGAAGACGGTGCCCTTGCCGACGCCGGCCTGGGCGGCGACCGCCTCCATCGTGACCGCGCAGGCGCCCTCGCGCTCGACGAGCTCGCGCGCCGCCGCCAGCAGCGCCTCGCGGTTGCGCGCGGCATCGCGGCGCTCGTGGGGAGCGCCGGACAGCAGCGGCAGTGGCGTGGAGATCGGCAGGGACATGTCAGCGCCCACCCTAGGGAACCTGCACCCCGGCCGCCTCCCGAAAATAGTGGGGCCCTGGACGGAAGACCCCGGAATAGAACCGGACCATGGTCCGTTTAGCCTGGCACTGTTCGTCCAGAATCTTCCGGAGGTAACCCCATGTCCCAGACCCGTGTCGCCGTCCTCGTCGGCAGCCTGCGCGCCGACTCCGTCAACCGCAAGCTCGCCGAGATCCTGAGCGCCGAGGCGCCCGAGGGCGTCGTGCTCGACATCATCGACGGCCTCGGCGACGTGCCGTTCTACAACGAGGACGTCGACGGGGACACCGCGCCCGAGGCCGCCACCCTGCTGCGTCACCGGGTCGCCGAGGCCGACCGGGTCCTGGCCGTCACCCCCGAGTACAACGGCACCATGCCGGCCGTCCTCAACAACGCGATCGACTGGCTCTCCCGCCCCTACGGTGCCGGCGCGCTGGTCGGCAAGCCGTTCGCCGTGGTCGGCGCCACCCCCACGCCGTACGGCGGCAAGTGGGCCCACGCCGACGCGGTCCGCTCCGCCTCCATCGCCGGGGCCAAGGTCCTCGAGGACGCGACCGTCTCCCAGCCCGCCGTCGAGGTCGACGTGCTGACCGACCCGGCGGTCCGCAACCGCCTCCACGACGCCCTGCAGCGGCTGGTGGAGTTCGCCGAGGACGACGCCGCCGCCTGAGTGCACCCTGACCGGCGCCGGCGCTGCAGACATTCTGCGGCGCCGGCGCCGACGTCTGCCGGGCGTCTTCAGTAGGTTCCCGGTGTGCACCTGGCTCCGACGTACCCCCTCACCACCGAGCGGCTGCTGCTGCGTCCCCTCGACCCGGCGACCGACGTGGAGGCGCTCCACGCCTACCAGTCGCTGCCCGAGGTCTGCCGGTACGTGCCGTACGAGCCGCGCAGCCGCGAGCAGGTCGCGGAGCGGCTGGCCGCCGCCGAGACCACCCGGGCGGAGCTCACCGAGGAGGGGCAGTACCTCGATCTCGCCGTCGTGCTCCGCGCCACCGGCGAGCTGATCGGCGACGTGCTGCTCTTCTGGCACTCCGAGAAGCACCGGAGCGGCGAGATCGGCTACGCCCTGCACCCGGCGCACCACGGCCGGGGCTACGTCACCGAAGCGGCTCGCGCGATGCTGCGTCTGGCCTTCGACGACCTCGGGCTGCACCGGGTGGTCGGCCGGATCGACGAGCGCAACCACGCCTCCGCCGCGGTCCTGGAGCGGCTCGGCATGCGCCGGGAGGCGGTGCTGGTCGAGAACGAGTGGTTCAAGGGCGGCTGGTCGACCGGCGTCGTCTACGCGATGCTGGACCGGGAGTGGCGCGCACTGCAGGATGGCTGAGTGGCCGATCTGCACGACCTCACCGCGCTCGAGCAGGGCGAGCTGGTACGCCGCTGCGACGTCTCCCCGGCCGAGCTGGCCGACCACTACCTGGCTCGCGTCGAGTCGCTCGACGACGTCGGCGCCTTCGTGACCGTCGTCCACGAGCAGGCCCACCGGCGCGCAGCGGAGGTCGCCATCCGGCCACCGGCCCAGTGCCCGCTGTGGGGCGTGCCCACCGCGATCAAGGACCTCAACCTGACGGCCGGGGTGCGCACCACCTTCGGCTCGGCCGCCTTCGCCGACTACGTGCCGGACGTCTCCGACAACGTCACCCTCCGGATCGAGGCGTCCGGCATGGTGAGCCTCGGCAAGACCAACACGCCCGAGTTCGGCTCGCCGTGCTACACCGAGCCCGACGTCGCCCCGCCCGCGGTCACGCCGTGGGACCGCTCGCGCACCGCCGGCGGCTCCTCCGGTGGCGCCGCGGCCGCCGTGGCGGCCGGCCTGGTGCCGGTCGCGCAAGGCTCCGACGGAGGCGGTTCGATCCGGATCCCCGCCTCCTGCTGCGGCCTGGTGGGCCTCAAGCCGACTCGCGGCCGCATCTCCGGGGCGCCGATGTACGGAGACCCGCTGGGGCTCGCCACCGCTGGCCCGATCGCACGTACGGTCCGCGACGCGGCGGCGCTGCTCGACGTGCTCGCCGGCCGCGAGCCCGGTGACCCGTCCTGGGCGCCGGAGCCGGAGGGGCGCTTCCTCGACGCGTGCGAGCGGCCGCCCGGACGTCTGCGCATCGCGCGTTTCATCGAGCCGGTGATCGCCGACGTCGCGGTCGACGCCGAGTGCGTCGCGGCGTACGAGGCCGCGTCCGCGCTGCTCGAGTCGCTGGGCCACGAGATCGAGGACGTGCCGGTCCCGCTGCCGCCGGAGTCGGTGCCCGTCTTCGAGACCTGCTGGGCGGTGCTCACCGCGCTCTCGGTCGTGCCTCCGGACAAGGAGCCCCTGCTGCGTCCGCTGACCCGGTGGCTGACCGAGCGTGGCCGAGCGGTCAGCGGACCGGACTTCGGGCTCGCGATCGGCGCGATGCGGCGCTTCGCCGCCCAGGCGCTGGCGGCGCTGGCGCCGTACGACGCCGT
>JAPSKJ010000265.1 GCA_031177735.1 Nocardioides sp. | reverse complement strand
GTGGGCGGCCGGACCACCACGACGATCGCCAGCAGGGCGGCACACGAGGCGCCGGACCACCGCGAGGCCACCAGCCGCGGTCCGACCAGCGCCACCCAGCAGGTGAGCGCGGTGAGCACGAGCAGCGGGACGACCTCCGCGCTCCAGGCGATGTCGGCGGCCGGCAGTCGCGCACCCGCCTGGGCGACAGCCGCGATCCAGCCCACGCACCACGAAGCCAGCGTGCCGGCCACCTGGCCGAGCGGCAGCCAGACCAGCGCCAGCAGCCCGCCGGTGAGGCCCAGCACGGTCGCCGGCCCGACCAACGGCTCGACCAGCAGGTTGGCCGCGACGGCGACCAGGCTGACCTGGCCGGAGATCGCGGCGACCAGCGGGGTGCAGGCCAGCTGGGCCGTCGTGCTCACGGCCACCGCCTCGGCCAGCCAGCGCGGCAGCCAGCGAGCCAGGGCGTCGCGCCAGGCTGGCCCGAGGAGCAGGATCCCCGCGGTGGCCAGCACCGACAGCGCGAAGCCGACGCTGACCGCCAGGGCGGGATCGAGCAGGAGCAGCCCCACGACTGCCGCGCCGAGCCCGCGCAGCGCTCGCCCGCGGCCGTTGCTGCTCATCGCGAGCAGGCCGACGGTGCCCATCGCGGCCGCCCGCACGACGCTGGGCTCGGTGCGGGCGAGCAGCACGAAGCCGACGACACCGGCGGCTCCCACGACGACCAGCCAGCGTCCGCGCACGCCGGCCCACCTCGCGAGGGTGAGCAGGAAGCCGAGCACGAGGGTGAGGTTGGTGCCGGAGACCGCGAGCAGGTGGGTCAGGCCGGTGGTGCGGAAGTCGTCGGCGAGCTGGTCGGAGACGCCCGCGTCGTCGCCGGAGACCAGGGCGGGGACCAGCGCCGCCTGGTCGGCCGGGCGGTGAGCGACGCACGCGCGCAGAGCGGCGCGGACCGCCGCCGCGCCGGCCCACCACACGTCGGGCGCGGTCACGGTCTCAGGCTCCCCGCGCGCGATCACGAGGGCGGCGACCTGCGGGTCGTCGGCGCCGGTGAGGCGGCCCTGCGTGCGCACCCGTGCGCCCAGCTCCAGGTGCCGCCACGCCGGCGAGCCGAGCACGACCACGCTGGTGCGCAGGCGCCACGCCCGCCCTCGGCCCTCCACCGCGCGGACGGTGAGGCGGGCGAGCACCTGGCCCCCATCGACCACCCGCGGGTCGGAGGCGAGGGTGCCCTCGACCGTCACCATCGCACGCTCCCCCGCCAGTGCGGCGACCGGGTTGCGCGCGGCCTGCTCCTGGCGGAGCAGGGCGATGGTGCCGACGGCGAGCAGCACGGCCACGGCGGCCAGCACCGTGATCCGGCCCGGGCGCAGCACCCGTCGGAACAGCGCGGCGCTCGCCACGGCCACGGCGGCGCCGAGCCACGCGGCGACCACCCGACCCCCACCTGTCGAGATCAGGTCGCCGCCCACCGCAGCGAGCAGCCCGCCGGCCCAGGCTGCGGCGCCGAGCACCGGCAGGCGCAGGTCAGGGCGCACGTCAGACCGTCACGTGGGGCCGCAGGCGCTCGAGAGTGGCCTCGCCGATGCCGTCGACCTCGAGCAGCTCCTCGATCGCCGTGAATCCGCCGTGCTCGGTGCGCCAGTCGAGGATCGACTGTGCCGTCACCGGCCCGACGTCGGGCAGGGTGTCGAGCTCCTCGGCGGTGGCGGTGTTGAGGTTGACCAGCACCGTGCCTGCCGCAGCCCCGGCCGAGGGCCCCGTCGCACCGGCCCCGCCAGCGGGCGGCGGCCCGCCCACGACCACCTGCTCGCCGTCGACCAGCACGCGGGCCAGGTTGAGCGAGGACAGGTCGACCCCGGGGCGCGCGCCACCGGCCGCGGTCACCGCGTCGATGACGCGTGATCCCGCAGGGAGCGCGAGCACGCCCCGGCGACGCACCTTGCCGGTCACGTCGACGGTGACGGTGCCGGGCGACGGCGCCGCGGACACGGCCGTGCCCGTCGGCGCCGCCAGGCCCACCAGCGCCGGAGCGGACGTGCCGGCCGCCGGTGCGGCCGTGAGCGGCGACGCCGCCGAGGAGTCGCTGCGCACCACCCACCAGCAGGCGATCGCCAGGCCGACCGCCACGACCACCGCAGTGAGCGCCAGGTGCCAGGGGCCGAGCGCCGCCTCCCCGGACACCGGCCCCGGCCAGCCGATCCTCACCCCCGGCCAGCGGCGACGGGCGGCGTGACGCCCCGGTCGCGGCACGTCGGCGGCGGCCGCCTCGGCGAGCGATCCGGTCGAGGCCGGCCGGGAGACCGCGGGCGGGTCGAACGACGGGGGCAGCGGGGCGAGCTCCTCAGGCACCACCGTGCGCGCAGCCCACCACGGCTCGGGCTCGGTCGGCGGCAGCTGGGGCATGGCACGACCGTAGGAAGGGCGCCCGACGGCGGCAGCGCCCAGCGCCGGACCTGGGGAGCGTGCGGCCCTGGCGCTCCCTGTGGACGCTATCCGGCCGGCGGAGATCAGCCGGGTCTCACCGGGCCAGCGCCGGCGCCACCGCCACGGCGAGCATCCCCGGCCCCACGTGCGCGCCGAGCACCGCTGGCAGCTCCCCGCAGCGCACCTCCTGGCCCCCCAGACGATCGCCGAGCCGGTCGGCCAGCCGCTCGGCGAGGGCGCGGGCACGATCCTCCGCGGCCAGGTGGGCGACGCAGACGTCGACCTCCCGCTCCCCCGCTGCCTCGACCGCGAGGTCCTCGAGCCGGGCCAGCGCTCGGCCCGCGGTCCGCACCCGCTCGCGCGGCATGACCCGCCCGTCCTCCACCGCCAGCAGCGGCTTGACCGCCAGGGCCGCCCCCAGGAGCGCGGCGGCGGCACCGATCCGCCCGCCCCGGCGCAGGTGCTCGAGGGTGTCGACGTAGAAGTACGACGTGGACGCCTCCGCCTGGGCGCGCGCCGCAGCCGCCGCCTGAGCCGCCGTCCGGCCATCGCGCACGGCCGCCGCGGCGGCCAGCGCGGCCAGGCCCTGACACGGGCCGACGGTGCGCGTGTCGACCGCGGTCACCGGCACCGGCGCGGTCCGGGCGGCCACCTGGGCCGACTCCAGCGTTCCGCTCATGTCGCCGGAGAGATGGACCGAGACGATCTCCTCGGCTCCCTCGTCCGCCAGCCGCCGGTAGAGCTCACCGAACGCTGCGGGTGCGGGCCGGGACGTGCTCACCCGGTGCTTGGCCGTGAGCGCGGCCGCGACGGCGGCCGGCGAAGCCTCCGGCGTCCCCTCGTCGTACGCCTCGTCGCCGATGATCACCTGGAGCGGCATCACGACCACGCGGCCTTCCTCGGCGACGTCCGGGGGAAGCATCGCGGCCGAGTCGGTGACGACCACCACACGCTTCGGCATGCGCGCACCCTACCCCGGCGGCGACACGCCGATCGCGCGTGGCCGGCTCTCGGATCGGGTACGAGAAGACCGTCCGATCGCCTCGGTGGGGCGTCTTCTTCAGCGGACGGCCGCCACTGTCGCCGGCACGGATCACGGATATCGAAGGATGGGCCATGACTGCCGACACACAGCCGATGGGCGAGCGCAGCCGCCCCGCTATCGACGACGCCGCGGAGATCCCCGGCATCGTCCTGCTGGTCGCCCTGATGGTGATCCTGGGCGCGGTCGTCATCCTCGCCGGCTGAGCGCCGTCAGCCGGTCGCGCCGTGCGGTCGCCGCCGGCCCGTCGGCAGCCCGGCGAGCCAGCGCTCCGCCTCGCGGTGCGAGCGCAGCCGCACCACCGGCACGCCCGGCCGTCGCTCGGCGACATGGCTCTCGAGCCCGCGGTACTTCCCGCGGGTGCGCCACGCCCACCGGATGATGTGGTCGGGGTCGGTCAGCACTTCCCACAGCGGCCCCTCGCGGTTGCCGTTCCACAGCTCCGTACGCCGCAGCCGGCGCGAGACCGTCCGCCGGGTCACCTGCCACATCGTGCGCCAGGTCGGCAGGTCCAGCCACACCACCAGGTC
>JAPSKJ010000264.1 GCA_031177735.1 Nocardioides sp. | reverse complement strand
CCCGCGGCATCCGCAGCCTCCGGGAAGCCGCCCGCCTGGGGATCGCCTACCTCCCTCGTGACCGCAAGACCGAGGGGATCCTGGCCACCCAGTCGGTCCTGGACAACTTCGCCATCGCCACGCTGCCCCGCTACGCGCGCTTCGGGCTGGTCAGCCCCCGCCGGCTGCGCCGGGCCTACGACGAGTACGCCGCCGAGCTGGGCATCGTGTGCGGCTCGCCGGCGAGCCCCATCCGCACCCTCAGCGGCGGCAACCAGCAGAAGGTGCTGCTGGCCCGTTGGTTGGCGTCGGCCCCGCAGGTGCTGCTGCTCAACGACCCGTCCCGCGGTGTCGACCACCCGACCAAGGTGGCGATGCATGGGCTGTACCGCGAGCTGGCCGAGGCCGGCGCGGCCGTGGTGCTGCTGTCGAGCGAGATCGAGGAGCTCCTCTTGGTGGCCGACCGCACGGTGGTGTTCCGCGGCGGCTCCGTGGAGCGCGACCTGCCCCGTGACCGGATGACGCGCCAGAGCGTCCTCAACGCGATGTTCGGAGTGGACGATGAGTAGCGCCGCCGTGGCCCCGACGCCCGCCGCCCAGCCGGCCGACCCGGTCGGTGCGGAGCGCCGGGTGCGGACCGACCCGACGGTCCTCTTCGGCGCCGGGCTGTTCGCGGTGCTCCTCGTCGCCAACCTCGTGACGAACTCCAGCACCTTCAGCCCGGCGAACCTGACGGTGACCATCGGCTTCGCAGCACCGGTGGTGCTGGCCGCGATCGCGGTGACGCCCACCCTCCTGCTGGGCAACGGCGGCATCGACCTCTCGGTCGGCCCGGTCATCGGGCTGGTCAACGTCGTGGTCGTCTACCACGTCGCGACCGAGCTCGGCCACACGAGCCCGGCGGTGCTGATCCCGGTGGCGCTGGGGGTGGGGATGCTGGCCGGGCTGGTGAACGGGGTGCTCGTGGCCTTCGTGCGCGTGCAGCCCATCGTGGCCACGCTCGGCACCTACCTGGTCGCCGCCGGCGCCGCGGTCCAGGTGGCCCCGACCCCTGGCGGCGCGGTGCCTGGGTGGTTGGCCGCGTGGGCCGACGAGCTCTCCCTCCTGCCGATCGCGGCCGCGGTGCTGATCTGGGCCGGCGTGCGCCGGCTGCCGTTCTACGAGCACCTGATGGCCTACGGAGGCGATGAGCGCGCCGTGTACTCGGCCGGCATCTCGGTGCGGCTGCTGCGCGTGGGCGCATTCGTCCTGGGCGGGTTGTTCGCCGGCATCGGCGGGCTCTCCCTGTCCGCGGTCCTCGGTTCGGCGGACCCGGCGGTCGGACCGAGCTACACGATGCTCGGGATCGCCGCCGCCGCCCTGGGCGGGGTCAGCCTCGCCGGCGGGCGCGGCGGCATCGGGCGGGCGATCCTGGGCGCCCTGACCATCTTCCTGCTCCAGAACCTGCTCACCTACTGGAACGTCTCCTCGTTCGTCCTCCAGATCGCCTACGGGCTGGTGTTGGTGCTGGCGGTCGCGGTGAACGGCCAGATCGGTGAGCTCACCCGAAGGATGAGACGACCATGAGCACGCCCGTCCTGAGCGCCCCGGTGCTCGCCCAGGCCCGTCAGTCCGCGGCGCTCGTCGTCAGCGCCCTGCTGCTGGTGGCGATCTACGTCGTCGGCATGATCGGCATCGACGGCTTCGGCGGCAGCAACACCGTCAAGGCCGTGTTGCTGCTGGGCGCGTTCCTCGGCATCGCCGCCGCAGGACAGACGCTGGTCGTGATCCTCGGCGGCATCGACCTGTCGATCCCGTTCGTGGTCGGAGCGGCGAACGTGCTGGCCGCCAAGCTGTACGGCGACGGGCTGCCGTTCGTCCTGGTCCTCGCGGTCACGCTCGGGTCCGCCGCGCTCTTCGGAGCGGTGAACGCCCTGATCGCGGTCACCAGCGACGTGCACCCGCTGCTGGTCACCCTCGGCACCGGCACCGCACTGCTCGGTGCCGTCCAGTGGTGGACCGACGGCCTGCCGACCGGCAGCGGTCCGGAGTGGCTCAGCTCGTTCGTCGCCGTCCGAGGCGACACGTTCGGGGTGCCGGTGCCCCCGGTGGTGCTGTTCTGGCTCGCCCTGGCGGTCGTGATGATCGTGCTCCTGCGCTACTCGATCTACGGTCGCCGGCTCTACGCCATGGGCAGCTCACCGCGGGCGGCCGAGCTCGCCTTGGTGCGCAAGGCGCCGCTGTGGATCACGTCGTTCGCGCTGAGCGCGGTCTTCGCCGCCACCGCTGGCATCCTGCAGCTGGGGTTCACCGGCACGGCCTTCGCCGGCGTCGGGCAGCGCTACCTCTTCCTCAGCGTGGGGGCCGTGGTCATCGGGGGCACCTTGATCACCGGCGGCAAGGGCGGCTACCTCGGGACCGTCATCGGAGCGCTGACCATCACGCTGCTCACCCTGGTGCTGACCGGCTTCGGCTACAACGCCTCGGTTCAGCAGATCATCATGGGCCTGGTGATCGTGGCTCTGGTGGCCGTCTACGGCCGCGACCCCGACGTGCGTTACCGCATCTGACCGCCGGCTCGACCTCTCAGGGACCGGGTGTGTCCCATCGAGGAACTCTCGTGTCTGGACGGAACCGATCGACAGGTTCCGCTGTCCCTCTTCGGAGCTCTGATCGAGTCGGAGGAGGGCGGATCAGGCCGCCTCGACGCGGCGGTGTGACGCTGACGGTGCCGGCCCCGGCGGCGGGGGAGCACTCCTACGATGGGTGCGGCCATCCCGGCAGGTAAGAGGCAGAGACCGGTCCCGCAAGGGAGAAGCGCTGGGAAGTAGACCCGGCCTGCCCGCCGTCCCTCGCGCCGACGTCCGGTGCATCGCGCGCTCCTCCCGGACCTCTCCCGGCCGGGGACAGCGGCATAGGGGCACGTCGTTCCGGGTATCCCCGGTGTGTGGGCGAGGCTGTGCTCTTCGGATCGGTTGCCTCCAGCGCACTGGTGCTGGGAGCCGTCGCGGGCGGTCGGCTTCGGCTGCCGAAGCGTGTGCTCGCCGCGATGCTGGCCTTTGCGGCGGGCGCCTTGATGACTGCCTTGGCCTTCGAGCTTTTCGAGGACTCCTACGAGCAGGGCGGGTTATGGCGCTCGGCGTTGGGCCTGCTGGTCGGTGCGGTGGTCTTCACGCTGGTCAGCCAATGGCTGGATCGGGTGGCTGAGGGTCATCGAGAAGAAGATCACGGCAGCGAGAAGCTCGACCTCGATGCCCCCGCCACCGACGCTGTGGCGTCGCCGGCCTCCGTCAGCGGCGCTGCGGGGCTGGCGCTGCTGGCTGCCGTCACCTTGGACGGGGTTCCGGAGAACGTGGCCTTGGGCGTGTCCTTGGGTGAAGGGACTGGGGGTCTCGCCCTGCTGGCCGCCATCTTCGTCTCGAACTTTCCCGAGGCGCTCGTCGGTAGCGCGTCGATGCAGGCTCAGGGCCGCTCTCAACTGTTCATCATCGGCACCTGGTCGTTGTGTGCGGCGTTGCTCGTATGCGCTGTGGTGGTCGGTGCCGGTCCGTTGTCGAACGTGGAGCCTGAGACGCTGTCGCTACCGCTGGCGTTCGCCGCCGGCGCGGTGCTCGCTTCACTCGCGGACACGCTCATGCCTGAGGCCTACGAGCAGGGCGGCCCAGCGGTGGCGCTGAGCACCGCCGCCGGCTTCGTGCTGTCTTTCTACCTGGCCACTTTGTGAGAGCGCCGCCGTCGACCACACCACCTCGGACCCCGCCTTGAGACATGGGCCGGGTGATGGTTGAGCGTTGCCGGCTCGTGTGAACCGTTGCGACCGAATCACGGCGATGTGACGCGAGTCCTGCGCCGGGCGACGCCGCGAGATTGTTGCGCTGCCCTAGCCTCGGTGGTGCCGACACGATCAAGGGAGCTGCTGTGTCCACAACGCCGACCAACTTGCTGGAGGAGCTCGAGCCGGTTGTCGCTGCCAACCTCGACCGCCACCTCTCCATGGCGCAGGAGTGGCATCCCCACGACTACGT
>JAPSKJ010000263.1 GCA_031177735.1 Nocardioides sp. | reverse complement strand
CGCGAGGACGACCCGCGGCACCCGCTGCACCGGCTCACCGCGCTGTTCGACGAGGGCACCCTCGAGCTGCTCTCCTCCGTCGACGACAGCGGCATGGTGGCCGCCACCGGCTACGTCCACGGCACCCCCGTGGTGGCCTTCTGCTCCGACCCGACGGTCATGGGCGGCGCCATGGGCGACCTCGGCTGCCGGGTCGTCGTCGATGCCTACCACCGCGCCGTCACCGACGGCCTGCCCATCATCGGGCTGTGGCACTCCGGCGGCGCGCGCCTGGCCGAGGGCGTGCTGTCGCTGCACGCGGTGGGCCGGATCTTCCACGTCATGACGCAGGCCTCCGGCAAGATCCCGCAGATCTCCGTCGTGCTCGGACCCGCCGCCGGCGGCGCCGCCTATGGCCCCGCGCTCACCGACGTGGTCATCCTCGGCCCCGAGGGCCGCATCTTCGTGACCGGACCCGAGGTGGTCCGCTCCGTGACCGGCGAGGACGTCGACATGCTCCGGCTCGGCGGTCCGGAGCCGCACGGCCGGCGCTCCGGTGTCGTCCACGTGCTGACCGACAGCGAGCAGGAGGCGCTCGACCGCGCCCGTGACGTCGCCGCACTGCTCGGCGCCCAGAGCAGCATCCGCCTCGACGACGTGACCGACCGTGATCTGGGCGCCCTGCTGCCCGACTCCGCGAAGCGCGCCTACGACGTGCACCCGCTCGTCGACAGCCTCCTCGACGAGGGCACCACCCTGGAGCTGCACGCACGCTGGGCGCCCAACATCGTCACGGCTCTGGGCCGCCTGGGCGGTCGCACCGTGGGCGTGGTGGCCAACAACCCCCTGCGCCTGGGCGGCTGCCTGGACTCCCTGTCCGCGGAGAAGGCCGCACGCTTCGTGCGGATGTGCGACGCGTTCGGCGTCCCGCTCGTCGTCCTCGTGGACGTGCCCGGCTACCTGCCGGGCGTCGGCCAGGAGTGGGACGGTGTCGTGCGTCGCGGCGCCAAGCTGCTGCACGCGTTCGGTGAGTGCGTCGTCCCCCGGGTCACCCTGGTCACCCGCAAGTCGTACGGCGGCGCCTACATCGCCATGAACGCCCGCTCGCTCGGCGCCACCCGTGTGTTCGCCTGGCCCGGTGCCGAGGTCGCGGTCATGGGCGCTGTGGCCGCGGTGCGCATCCTGCACCGCCGTCGGCTCGCCGACGTCTCTCCCGAGATCCGGCCGCAGATCGAGCTCGAGCTCGCCGCCGAGCACGAGCAGATCGCCGGTGGCGTCGAGCGGGCGATCGAGATCGGCGTGGTCGACGAGGTGGTCGAGCCCGAGCGGACCCGTTCCGCGGTCGCAGCCGCGCTCGTGGAAGCCGTCCAGGCCGTCGGCGTACGCAAGGGCGCGCACGGCAACATCCCGCTCTGAGCCTGCGCGTCGCTGGGGCGTAACCACGTCCTTCTCGCCCTCGTTGTACCGTGACGCAGATCACGACGCGAGGGAGACAGGATGCGACGCGACAGGCAGACGGCCCACCACGCGGTGGCGGCTGTGGTCCTCCTCGGCCTGCTCGGGCTGCCGGGCCTGCCCGGACTTCCGGGCGGCTCCGGCGGCGACGAGCCGGCCGCTGCGAGTGACGAGACCAGCACCGCGTGGGCGCGCCTGGAGGCCGCCGACGGCCGACTTCGGCGCGGCTGCCGGGACTACAGCTACGCCTACGCCCTGACCAGCCCGATGCCCGACTGGCAGCTGGAGACCACGATCGTGGGCCCCGGAGGCGTCGGGGTGGCCGCCGACGTCATCCTGTCGGGTGCTGACACCACCACCGGCACGAAGACGTTCCGGCTCTGCCGGCGCACCAACGAGGCTGGCATCTACCGGGTCGCGGGCATCCTCACCTACCGCGACTATCCCGACACCCACAGCGTGGCCGCGCAGGGTGACGTCTTCGTCCTGGAGAAGGTCCGCCGCAAGAAGCGTCGCTGAGGGGCGGCAGGCCCGCAAGGCTGCCGGCCGTGCTCACCGGCCGGCGCACCGGACCGGGCTCAGACGACCTGGTGCAGCCAGCGGACCGGTGCGCCCTCGCCGGCGTGCCGGAAGGTCTCGAGCTCGTCGTCCCACGGCTTGCCGAGGAGCTTGTCGATCTCCAGGAGCAGGGTGGTGTCGCCGAGCGCCGACTTCACGACGGCGGCCTTGAGCCGGTCCTCGGGGATCATGATGTCACCGTGGAGCCCGGTCACGGCGTGGAAGACGCCGAGCTCGGGGGTGTAGGAGAACCGGGCGCCCTCGGAAGCCGACGTGGGCTCCTCGGTGATCTCGAAGCGCAGGTGGTTCCAGCCCTTCAGCGCCGAGGTCACGGCAGCAGCGGACCCGACCGCGCCCGTCCACGAGAGCTCGGCACGATAGGTGCCGGCCTGCGCGGGCTGGGGGGTCCAGTCCAGACTCACAGCAACGCCGAGCACGCCGCCCACGGCCCACTCCACGTGCGGGCACAGCGCCGAGGGCGCCGAGTGCACGTAGAGCACGCCACGCGCGGACGGACGCGAGGCACTGCGAGTGTTCATCTGTGCGGTCACCGTTGGTCTCCTTCGTTCCGGCGCGAGCAACGCCTTCCCCAGCGGTCTCGAGTGGAACGACGAATGATCAGTCGAGTGACACGTCTGTAGTTGTGGGTCCATTGTGGCGCATGAGGCGCCGTGACACCAGTGATCACGCGGAAACGCTGACGGCGTGGCGCGAGGGAGCGCCGCAGGGTCAGTCGGCCAGCTGCTTCTCGAGCTCCTCGGCGCGTTGAGCGGCGTCGGTGAGCTCATCGGCGTCGATCGCGTGGGTGCGGTGGAACCATGCCAGCGCGTCCTGCAGCCGGCCGGCCTCCACCAGGGTGTCGGCGTAGGCGTACCGCAGCCGCACGACCCACGAGCCGCGGCTCTTGCTGGCCAGCGGCGCGAGCTCGAGCGTGCGGAGCGCGGCGTCGATCTGTCCCATGTCGCGCCGGGCACCCGCCTCGACGATGGTCATCTCGGCCTTCGCCTCGGGCGCGAAGTTGGCCACGGAGGGACTCTGCGCGAGCTTGAGGGCCTGCTCCGGCTGACCGAGCGCGCGGTGGCAGTCCGCCATGATCGGGAGGTACGCCGTGGCGCCGTTCATCCGCTTCGCCGCTCGCAGCTCCGCCAGGGCCTCGGCGTAGTGGCCGGCGGCATAGGCTGCCTCACCGAGCGCCTCCCGCACGACCGCGATCCGCTGGGCGCGGCTCTTCGCGGCCTTCGCGTGCTGGTAGGCCAGCTCCGGGTCATCGTCGATGTAGGCGCCCGCCGCGGCCAGGTGCCGAGCGATGCGGGCAGCCAGCTTCTCCGGCAGGCCCTTCAGCTGAGCCGTCACGGAGCGGTCGAGCTCCTTGCCGGTGATGTGCTCGGGCAGGTCGGGGCCGTCGTACGCGCGCTGGTCGGCGGTGCGGTCGGCCGCCGCAGGGCGCTGCGGCCGGTCGTCACGGCGGGCGGGCCGCTGGGGACGGTCGCCACCAGTCCGCTTCGGGCCCGAGCTCCGGGCGCCGGTCGATCGCTCGTCAGCCGACCGCGCACCCGAGCTGCGGCCGCCGGCGCCCTTGCCGCCCGCGGGCTTGCCGGCGGACGGCTTCCCGCCGCTGAACCTGTCTCCCGACGGCTTCCCGCCGGCGGGCTTGCCTCCGGAGCGCGGCTTCCCCGAGCCACCGGAGCTCGCTCCCCGGCCACCTCGGCCGGCGCTGCTCGACGGACGACTGCTTCGACGGTCCTCGGCCATGACACTCTTCCTCACCGGCGCCATGTCGGCGCCTCTCATCCAACCTACGACTGCTGCGCGCACGCTTGGCGCCGCAGATGCCGGGAAAACACGTAGAGGCCACCTTGCGGTGGCCTCTACGGAGTGTATGTCCGGCGGCGTCCTACTCTCCCACAACCTCTCGGTTGCAGTACCATCGGCGCTGAAAGGCTTAACTTCCGGGTTCGGGATGGGACCGGGTGTTTCCCTTTCGCTATGGCCGCCGTAACTCTTG
>JAPSKJ010000262.1 GCA_031177735.1 Nocardioides sp. | reverse complement strand
GGGTCGGGGTGACGACCGGCGCGGTAGCCCTCCTCGACCTTCTCCAGCAGCTTGGTGATGTCCTCGACGATCGGCACCATCTCGTCGGGCTTGCGCCGCTTCGCCGCGGCCTGGTTGCGAGCCACGGAGGTCGGCTTGTCGAGGATCCGCACCGACAGCGCCTGGTCGCCGCGGCGACCCTGGGCGATGCCGAACTCGACGCGGGTGCCGGGCTTGATGCTCTTGGCGCCCTCGGGCAGCGCGTCGGCGTGCACGTAGACGTCGGGGCCGTCCTCCTGCGTCAGGAAGCCGAAGCCCTTGTCGGCGTCGAACCACTTCACCTTGCCAGTGGGCACGGGCCAGTCCTCTTCTTGCTCGATGGTGCGCGCGACCCGCCATCTCGGGTCGGCAAGAGCCTAGTCAGGCGCTGGGCGGCGAAGCCATCGGGTTCTGCGGCTGCGCGAGCTAGCGCAGCCGCAGGTCGGGCACCAGGGCCAGCGCGCCGTAGGCCAAGCCGGCCAGGTTCGCCGCGAGCAGCAGCAGGATCCACAGCACGGCGGGCAGCCGGGTCAACCGGGCGAGGTGGTCGGGGTCGCTCCCCCGCCGCCGGCGCCGGCCACCGGCGAGCAGCTCGAGCAGCGGCCGCGGCGAGGCGAGCAGGAGCACCCACGCGAGCAGGTAGGCCACACCCGTGACGACCCGGTCGTCGGCGTACCACCCCATCACCCCCAGCGCCGCGGCCAGGGCGACCACGACCACGAGCCCGAAGCCGTTGCGGATCCACACCAGCACCGCCACCAGCACCACGACCAGCAGCCACAGCAGGGCGAGCGGGCGTCCGGCGGCGAGGAGGAGCGCGGCGGCGAGGCCGAGTACGCCGGGGGCGAGGTAGCCCGCGGCGTACATCACCACGACGCCGACCCCGGTGGGTCTGCCGCGGGACACCGTCACCCCCGAGGTGTCCCGGTGCAGCCGGATGCCGCTGAGCCGGCGGCCGACCAGCACCGCGACGAGCGCGTGACCCGCCTCGTGCACCACGGTCAGCCCGAGCCGGACCGTCCGCCACGCGCGCAGCACCACGACCAGCGCGACCACGCCGGTGACCACGACGAGACGCAGGTCGGGCAGCGGCTGCTGGGCGAGCGTCCGCTCCAGCACCTCGCTCAGGACGGCACCGCACGCGACTCGCTGGACATGCGGTCACGTTATCCAGCGGCAGGCTAGGGTCCGGACGTGGCCAGTGAAACGCGTGGGGCGGGCAAGGTCGTCTGGGAGACCATCGTGCTCCTCGTGGTGGCGGTGGTGCTCGCGCTGGTGGTCAAGACGTTCTTCCTGCAGGCGTTCTACATCCCGTCCGGCTCGATGGAGCCGGGGCTGACGATCAACGACCGGATCCTGGTGCAGAAGCCGTCGTACTGGCTCGGCGGCGAGCCGCAGCGCGGTGACGTGGTGGTCTTCGACGATCCGGGCGGCTGGCTCAGCGAGACCGAGGACGTCGGCCCGGAGGGCATGGTGCCTTCGCTGCTGGCCAAGATCGGGCTCTACCCCACCGGCGGGCACCTGGTGAAGCGCGTCATCGGCGTCGCCGGCGACACGATCGTGTGCTGCGACGCGGAAGGCCGACTCTCGGTCAACGGGGTGCCGCTGGAGGAGGGCGACTTCATCGCCCCGCAGCAGGAGTGCGACGGGCCGATGGCGGACTGCCGCGGCTGGGAGACCACCGTGCCCGAGGGCAACCTGTTCGTGATGGGTGACAACCGTGGCGAGTCGGCGGACTCCTCCTTCCACCTGTGCCGGCCGCGGGACACCGAGTGCGACCCGAGCGATGCCTTCGTGCCGGTCGACCTCGTCGTCGGCAAGGTCTTCGCGCTGGTCTGGCCGCTGGGGCACGCGAAGTTCCTGCACCGGCCCGACGCGTTCGAGGCCGTGCCGGACGCCGGCTGAGGCCCCACGCCTCTGGCCGTCGGGTCCGGACAGCGCGGAGTCGCGGCGGGAAGGGCTCAGGCGCGCGCGACGAGCATCTCGCGGTCGCCGAACCGGACCCGGTCCCCCTCGCGCAGGGTGGCGGGCTTGCGGGCGCCGAGCTCGCGGGTGACCCCGCCGCGGATGAGCACCGAGCCGTTGGTCGAGCCGCGGTCCATCACCACCAAGGTGCCGTCGGGCACCACCTGGAACTGCGCATGGGTCTTCGACAGCGACATGTCGCTCGACGGCAGCGAGACCAGGTGGGCGACCTGCTCACCGGGGCGCGGCTCCGGCTTGCGGCCGACCAGCGCCAGCCCCTCGACGACGAAGCTCTCGCCGGTGTCGAAGGTGACCCGCCACCGCGCCAGGGGCAGCGGCGGGGGTGAGTACGCCGCCGGCTGGCCCATCGCGTGGCGTGGCGGCGACGCGGGCGCGCTCGGGCCGGCCGGCGCGGGCGGCGCCAGCGGCCGGGACGGCGCGGCCGTTCCCCGGGCCGACGAGGCACCGGGCGCGCGGACGCTGGGCTGCTCCACGGTCGCGGGCGACTGCGACGCTCGCGCCCCGAGCGCCGCCGTGCCCGACGCGGGCGTAGCGGGAGCCGCGGCAGCGGGAGCCGGCGTGCCTCGCTGCGGCACGGGGGCGGCGTAGGGCTCGAGGACCGGCGTGGGCGCGGGCACCGGGGCGGGTGGCTGCGGCGCGGGCGCGACCGGCATGAGCCGCATCGCGGTGAGGTTGACGATGCGCCGCGGCGGGGGCGCCTCGTCGGCGTGCTCGACCGGCGGGGGGCGCACGTCGACGACGGCGGCGTCGCTGATCTGGTCGTGCCAGCCGCGGCGCAGTCCCGATCGGTCCATGACGGCGGTCCAGGCCAGCATGGCGACGCCGATGCCGAAGGTCGGCAGTGCAGCGACCCCGAGCACCAGCTGGCGGAGCATCGCTGCGCCGACGCCGATCGGCCCGCCGCTGGAGCGCGCCACGACGCGCAGGCCGACCGCCGCCTTCCCGGGCGTGACCCCGGCCAGCCCGGTCATCAACGCGGTGACCAGGCCGGCGGCCAGCACGACGGCGGCCACGGCGCCGGCCGTCACCAGCCACCGGTCGACGGCCACCTGGGTCGCCCAGCCGACGGCGACGTACGCGGGCCAGACGAGCAGGCGATCGATGGCGAAGGCGTAGAAGCGGCGATCGAGACCGGCCGCGACGGCGGTGCCGGTGGCGTCGGGGAGGGTCGTGGACATCAGGGGTTGGACACGCGGATGGTCAGCCCGTCACCGAGGTCGATGAGGGCGCCGGGGATGAGCTGGACCGGCACGCCGGGGCGCAGCTCCTCGGGGCCGAGCCCCGGCTGGACCAGCACCGTGCCGTTGGTCGAGCCGAGGTCGGTGACCACGGCCGCGCCGTGGTCGACGCCCGATCCGGGTCGCACCTCGATGTGCGTGGAGCTGATCTCCTGGTGCGGGCTCGGCACCGTCACCAGCACCGGCATCTCGTGGGCGGAGAACCGGCCGGACTCCGGCGCGCGACCGACGATCACGACACGGTCGACGTCGACCACCTCACCGTGGGAGAACTCGAGCCGGGCGACGGGGTAGGCCGTCACGCTGGGCGCCTCCGGCTGGCCCGGGATGCCGGTCGGCGCGAGCGCAGGGGCGGGCGCGCCGGTGCGGGTCAGCCCGTCGTGGTCGTTGCCGTCGTCGGCACCGTCGGCGTAGGACTGCTCGCCGGTGAGGTCGGGCAGCTCGAACTGCTCGGTGACCTCCTCGTCCTGCACCGGCGCCGGCCCCCAGCTCGGGGGCGAGGCGGGCGGGGGCGAGGCGGGCGGCGGAGGGGGCGGGAACGCCGGCGGGGGCGGGAGGGTCGGCGGCATCGGTGGGGGCGGCGGGATCGCACCGGCCGGCAGCGGGGGCGGCGTCCAGGTCGGCGGCTCGGGGGCGACGTCGACGGCCGGCGCAGCGACCTCATCGACCTCGGGGCCGACCTCGGCGGAGCCGGTCTCCGACCCGGCGGGCTGCTCGTCGGCGCCGCGGGAGCCCGCGGCGGGGGCCGCGGCGAGCGGGTCGACGTAGGGTCCGGTGAGCGGGTCGATCG
>JAPSKJ010000261.1 GCA_031177735.1 Nocardioides sp. | reverse complement strand
TCAGGCGGAGGCCTTCTTCTTCGCCGGTGCCCGCTTGCGGGCCGGGGCCTTCGGCTGGGCAGCCTCCCGGCCCTCCAGCAGGGGCCGCAGGAAGCGGCCGGTGTAGGACGTGGGGTGGGCGGCGACCTCTTCGGGGGTGCCCTCCACGACCACGGAGCCGCCGCGCGATCCGCCCTCCGGACCCATGTCGATGATCCAGTCGGCCGTCTTGATGACGTCGAGGTTGTGCTCGATGACCAGGACGCTGTTGCCCTTGTCGACCAGCGAGGACAGCACCCCGAGCAGCTTGCGGATGTCCTCGAAGTGCAGGCCGGTGGTCGGCTCGTCGAGCACGTAGAGCGTGCGGCCCGACGAACGCTTCTGCAGCTCGGTGGCGAGCTTGACGCGCTGGGCCTCGCCGCCGGAGAGCGTGGTGGCCGGCTGCCCCAGACGGACGTAGCCGAGGCCGACCTCGGACAGCGTCTTCATGTGCCGAGCGATCGCCGGCACCGCCGCGAAGAAGTCGAGCGCCTCCTCGATCGGCATGTCGAGGACCTCGGCGATGGTCTTGCCCTTGTAGTGCACCTCGAGCGTCTCGCGGTTGTAGCGCGCACCGTGGCACACCTCGCACGGCACGTAGACGTCGGGCAGGAAGTTCATCTCGATCTTGATGGTGCCGTCGCCGGCGCATGCCTCGCAGCGGCCGCCCTTGACGTTGAACGAGAACCGGCCCTGCTGGTAGCCGCGCACCTTCGCCTCGGGCGTCGAGGCGAAGAGCTTGCGGATGTGGTCGAAGACACCGGTGTAGGTCGCCGGGTTGGACCGTGGCGTGCGCCCGATCGGCCCCTGATCGACGTGGATCACCTTGTCGACGTGCTCGAGGCCGGTGATGGTGCGGTGCTTGCCGGGCACGGTGCGCGCACGGTAGAGCTCCTTGGCCAGAGCCGTGTAGAGGATGTCGTTGACCAGCGTCGACTTGCCCGACCCGGACACCCCGGTGACGGCGAGGAAGACTCCGAGGGGGAACGACACGTCGACGTTCTTCAGGTTGTTCTCGCGGGCACCGTGCACGGTGAGCTCTCGGCCCTGGGTGATCGGGCGACGCACCGCGGGCACCGGGATCTCCCGCTTGCCGGCGAGGTACTGCCCGGTCATCGAGTGCTCGTTGGCGTAGAGCTCCTTGACGGTGCCGCTGTGGACGACCTGGCCGCCGTGCTCACCCGCCCCCGGCCCGATGTCCACGACCCAGTCGGCGACGCGGATGGTGTCCTCGTCGTGCTCGACGACGATCAGGGTGTTGCCGAGGTCCTTGAGCCGCACCAGCGTCTCGATCAGCTTCTGGTTGTCGCGCTGGTGCAAGCCGATGGACGGCTCGTCGAGCACGTAGAGCACGCCGACCAGGCCGGCGCCGATCTGCGTGGCGAGGCGGATGCGCTGAGCCTCGCCGCCGGAGAGCGAGCCGGAGGGCCGGTCGAGGGAGAGGTAGTCGAGCCCGACGTCGAGCAGGAAGTTGAGCCGCTCCTGGATCTCGCGGAGCACCCGCTCGCCGATCTGACGCTCGCGCGCCGTGAGCTCCACCGACTGCAGCCACTCGGCGGCCTCGTTGATCGGCAGCGCGCACACCTCGGCGATGTTCTTGCCGCCGCTCGCCTTGTCGCCCAGGGTGACCGCCATCGACACGGGCTTGAGCCGGCTGCCGCCGCAGGTCGGGCACGGCACCTCGCGCATGAAGCCCTCGAAGCGCTCGCGGCTGGTGTCGGACTCCGCCTCGCGGTGCCGCCGCTCGACGTAGCGCCGCACACCCTCGAACTCGGCATCGTAGGCGCGCTGGCGGCCGTAGCGGTTGGTGGTGACGACGTGCACCTTGCGCGGGTGACCGTCGAGGATCGCCTTGCGGCCCGCGGCGGGCAGCTCCTCCCACGGGGTGTTGAGGTCGAAGCCGAGCTCCTTGCCGAGCGCACCGAGCAGCCGGAGGAAGTAGTCGGCGACGTGCGCCTGGCTCCACGGCTGGATCGCGCCCTCGCCGAGGGTGGCCCGGGGGTTGGGGACGACCAGCTCGGGGTCGACCTCCATCCGGGTGCCGAGGCCGTGGCAGGCCGGGCAGGCGCCGAACGGGCTGTTGAACGAGAACGACCGCGGCTCGAGGTCGTCGGTGTCGATGACGTGGTCGTTGGGGCAGGACATCTTCTCGGAGAACTTCATCTCCGAGACCCCGTCCACGGGTCCGTCGACGAAGTCGATGAGCACGAGCCCGCCCGCGAGCTCCAGCGCGGTCTCGACCGAGTCGGTCAGGCGCCGCTTGCTGGACTCCTTCACCGCGAGGCGGTCGATGACCACCTCGATGGTGTGCTTCTTCTGCTTGTCGAGCTTCGGCGGGTTGTCGAGCGTGTGCGTCTCCCCGTCGACCCGCGCGCGGGAGTAGCCCTGGCTCTGCAGGCTGGAGAAGAGCTCGACGTACTCCCCCTTGCGGCCCCGGATGACCGGCGCCAGCACCTGGAAGCGGCGGCCCTCCTCGAGCGTGAGGATCCGGTCGACGATCTGCTGGGGCGTCTGGCGCTCGATGGGGGCGCCGCAGGTCGGGCAGTGCGGACGGCCGGCGCGGGCGTAGAGGAGGCGGAGGTAGTCGTAGACCTCCGTGATGGTGCCGACGGTCGAGCGGGGGTTCTTGCTCGTCGACTTCTGGTCGATCGAGACGGCCGGAGAGAGGCCCTCGATGAAGTCGACGTCGGGCTTGTCCATCTGGCCCAGGAACTGGCGAGCGTACGCCGACAGCGACTCGACGTAGCGCCGCTGGCCCTCCGCGAAGATGGTGTCGAAGGCGAGGCTCGACTTGCCGGACCCGGACAGGCCGGTGAACACGATGAGGGCGTCGCGGGGCAGGTCGAGCGAGACGTCCTTGAGGTTGTGCTCCCGGGCTCCCCGGATGATGAGCTGGTCCGCCACGTGTGGTCCTTCGCTGTGCTGTCCTGCTGCTGTCGGGCTGCTGTCGGGCTGGTATCAAGTGCGCCCGCGAGTCGAACACACGTTCGCCATCCTAGGCGTGCGGCTCAAGCCGACGCGCCGCGGAGCGCCCCAGGAACCAGCGTCTCATGGGGCTCCGACATTCCCTGTCTCGGCGGCGGTCGTCCGGGGTGCAGGATGGGCCCATGACCGACCCACGCCCCGCCGTCCTCGAGGTCCTCCGGGAGGCGTCCAACCGCCTGGTCCGCACCGTCGACGCCGTCGCCGAGTCCGAGTGGCACGAGCCGACCATCCTGCCCGGCTGGAACCGCGCCCACGTGGTCGCCCACATCGCCCTCAACGCTGAGGGGCTCGAGGGCGCCGTGCGCGGAGTGCTCGAAGGGGAGCCGCGACCGATGTACGTCTCCAACCAGGTGCGCAACGCCGACATCGAGGACCTGGCCGCTCAGGACCCGGCCACCCTGCGCAAGCGGCTGCTCGGCGGGGTGACCACGCTGCAGTCCACGCTCGAGGCGGTGCCCGACGACCGGCAGGAGGCGACCTTCGAGCGCACCCCCGGCGCCCAGCGGATCAAGGTCGCCCGGGTGCCGCTGATGCGGCTGCGCGAGGTGGAGATCCACCACTGCGACCTCGGGCTGGGCTACTCCCCCACCGACTGGGCGCCGGACTCGGTCATCCTGCTGCTCGACTTCGCCGAGCGCCGGCCCGGCCTGCCCGACATGACGCTCGAGGCCACCGACCTCCGCCGGTCCTGGACGATCGGTGCCGGCGGGCCGACCGTCCGGGGTGCCGGCGGCGAGCTGGCGTGGTGGCTGAGCGGACGCGAGGCGTCCGGGCTGACCAGCGACGACGGCGTGCTCCCCGGGATCGAGGCGCTGTGAGCGGAGTCCACCGCGGCGGCTCGGCGGCCGTGGGCCTGCGCGCCCGGCAGCGAGCGTGCTGCGACGGAACGGAGGAGATGTGAGCTACACCGGCGAGGTGACCCCGGGCGGCACGGCGCAGCGGCGCGACCTGGCGCACGTGAGCATCCAGAAGCTCGCGGTCGACCCGAAGATGTCCAACAACTGCTACCTGCTGCAGTGCCGCCACACCGGC
>JAPSKJ010000260.1 GCA_031177735.1 Nocardioides sp. | reverse complement strand
TGGACCACCGCTCCGGCCGCCTCGGCGAGCGTCGCCGTCGCGTCGGTGGAGTCGGAGTCGATGACCACGATCTCGTCGACCAGGGCGGCGGTCTGCGTGAGCGCGGAGCGCAGGCGGGTGACCAGCCCACCGATGGTGGCGGCCTCGTTGCGCGCCGGCACGACCAGGCTGACGGTCCGCTCACCCTTGGCGGCGAGCAGGTCGTCGAGGGACCACTCCCGCCAGTGGTGGGTGTTGCGCTCGAACCAGGTCGGCATGCCCGCGACGATAGCGACGGCCTGCACGTGCACGACGGCGGCATCCCCGCGAGGGGACGCCGCCGTCGGTTGTCGGTCCGGTGATCGCTCCGGGACTAGACGTCGCCCGGCCTCACGTCGCCGCGCCAGGCACCGGTCTCGCTGCCGCGCTGCTCGATGAACTCCTTGAACCGGTCCAGGTCACCCTGCACGCGGTGCTCGACCAGGTGGAGCGCGTCGCCGGCCTTCTCGACGATGCCCTCCGGCTCGAACTCCATCCGCAGCGTGACCCGGGTCGCGCCCGCCATGGCGTCGGACGCGAACGAGACGGTGCCGTCGTTCTTGGTGCCGTCGAGGGCACGCCAGGTGATCCGCTCGTCGGGCGTCTGGTCGACGATCTCGGCGTCCCACTCCCGCGTGACACCGGCGATCTCCGCCTTCCAGTGCAGGCGGGTCTCGTCGAGCTGACGGACCTCCTCGACACCCTCCATGAACTGCGGGAAGCTCTCGAACTGCGTCCACTGGTTGTAGGCGGTGCTCACCGGGACGTCGACCGTCACGGTCTTCTCGAACGTGCTCATGCTGAGTCGCTCTCCTCTCGTTCGGGTTCGCGGGTCCCGTACCCGATGTCGCGGAGAACGTGCGCTCCGGTCGAGCGATCAGCGCTGGCGCAGCTGCCGGAAGGTGACGGAGTACCGCAGCGCGGCCACCGGCGGGATGCTGTGCTGCCAGGTCCACCGGGCGGCCCCGGTCAGCACGTACGCCGACCGTCTCGGCAGCGGCTGCTCGTGCACCCGCCGCTCGCCGCCGACCGCGCGGCGCTGGAACCGCATGACCGTGTCCGAGCCGAGCGAGACCCCGACCACCACCGAGCCGAACGCCTGCGCGTCCTTGTGCCAGCCGATGGTCGCCCCGGGGGCGTACTCGGTCACCAGCGCCTCGGCGAGCGAGTCCGGCGCGACGCCGGCGAACGCCGCCGCCTGCTCGCGCAGGGCGAGGAGTGGCGCGGGGAGGGGCTCACCCGGCGTGGCGGCGCGTGCGTCGAAGTCGTAGCCCGCGCCGAAGTGGCACACCCGCCTGCGCGAGGCGACGCCGCGCATCACCACGTGCTCCAGGGGCAGCCCGGCCACCCACTCGACCAGCGCCCGCTCCTGCTCGGGCGTGAGGAAGTCGGGCCGGACGGCCAGCCCGGCCGGGACCTCCGCCACACCACGCATCGGCACGTCCCCAGCCTGGCAGGTGGCTCGAAGGCTCCGCCGCCCCGATAGGTTTCTCCCCGTGAGCATCGCGAAGGTCGTCGGGCTGGTCCTGGCCGTGGTGATGCTGGTCGGCGGAGGCTTCCTCGCGCTGACCGGCATGGGCTACATCGGGAAGTCGGGCGACACCAGCCAGGCCTGGTCGGTCCTCGGCTCCCTGATCGCGGGGCTGGGCGTTGCGCTGGTGATCACGCTGTTCCAGCGCAAGCACTGACCTCGGCGCCCACCCGTCACCGGCCCAGGGTGAGATCGGTGTCGCCCGTGAGCCGGAACTCGGCGGACTCGCCGCCGGCGGCGATGCGGTAGTCCCCGCGCCAGCCGCGCACCTGCACCCGCCCACCGGCGTCGGTGCGCAGGCGGGTCGGCCCGAGCCACCACTCCCCCTTGATGAGCGACCGCAAGGCGTCGTACGACGGCTTGGGGGTGCCGTCGGTCCGCACCAGGCCCACGGGTGCACCGAGCCACGCGCCCTCGTCGGTGATGCCCCAGTAGGTCACCGCCTCGACGGCCGGGTGTGAGAGCAGGGTGCGGTAGTGGCGCACCATCTCCTCGGCCTGCCGCTCCTCGCCCTCGGGGGTGGAGGGCCAGGAGTCGACCTGGTAGTCGTTGAGGTCGTCGATCTCGGCCGGCATCAGGTCGCCGGAGAGCAGCGTCGACTCGGTGAAGTGCAGCGGGAGGCCGTAGCGGGCGAACCGGTCGAGGATGGCCAGCGTCTTCTCCTCGCCCCAGTAGCCCTGGTGCATGTGGCTCTGCAGGCCGAGCGCATCGATGCGTACGCCGGCCTCCAGGACACCCTCGATGAGACACTCGTAGGCGGTGGAGAGGTCGAAGTCGTTGAGCAGCAGCGTCGCCGACGGGTTGGCGGCCCGAGCCTCCTCGAAGGCCATCCGGATGGTGGCGATCCGTCCGCGCTCCAGGCACAGGCGGGTGATCGCGTTGCGCCGCTCCTCGTTGGCGAAGACCGGCATGATCACGACCTCGTTGATCGCGTCCCAGGTGTCGATGACGCCGGCGAAGTCGCCGACCTCGCGCCGGATCCGGGCGCGCTGGGTCGCCTCGACCTCCTCGGTCGGCAGCTCCCGCAGCCAGTCGGGCGCCAGGGTGTGCCACACCAGCGGGTGGCCCTTCACCGCGGCGCCACGCTCGGTGAACCACTCCGCGGCGCGCAGCAGGCGCTCGGTGTCGGGTCGGCCCGGCTCGGGCTCGAAGCCGGCCCAGTAGAAGGGCAGCGTCGCGGTGTTGTAGAGGTCGAACCACAGGTCGGCCAGCGACTCGGCCCGCTTCGGCGACGCACCGCCGAAGACGCTGGCCCGCTCATCGACCTCACCGCTCGCCAGGCCCACGAAGTCGAAGCCGATGTTGCCGAAGCTGAAGGCATGCCGGACCTGCTCGACCACCACCTCCTCGTCGGCCAGCACGGTGCCGTCCGCGCGCCGGAGCGTGAGGGTCTGCTCGCCGACGCGGTGGGCGTAGGCCTGGTCGGTCGGCTGGGTCACCTGGACGCCCCGGCTCATCGCTCGTCCCGGCGGTTCCCGGTCACCTGCACCTCGACCTGCGAGCTCGCCGCGCCCGATCGTGCCACCACGACATAGCGGCCCGCGTGGGTGTTCGTCGGCACGGTGAGGCTCGCGGCGCCCGAACCGCCGGAGCCCGCGGTCACGCTGCCGATCACGGTCCCGTCACCCTTCCCCCTCACCGTCCTGCGCACCAGCAGGAGCTCCACGGTGCGGTCGGGCAGGAAGCCCTCGATCCGGACCGGCAGGGTCGCTCCGGCGTGGACGTGGGTGGCGCCGAGGCTGAGGTCCGGATCGAGCAGGCCGCCGACGGGGAGCGGGAAGGCCCACCCCTCGGCGACCTTCTCCGCCAGCACCGTCGCCACCGCGTCGACGGTGTTGTCCCGGTCGCCGCCGCCGTCGTGTGCCAGCACCACCGCGCCGGGCTGGAAGGCGTCGCGCAGGTTGGCGGTCAGGGTCGCCTCCGACAGGTCGTTGCCGTCCCAGTCGAAGATCACGTTGCCGAGGCCGAGCGGCTGCATGCCGAGTGCCGCGGCCACCTCACCGGTGACACCCCAGCTGCCGTTGGGCGCGCGGAAGTAGGGCACCGGCTGCCGGGGGTCGCCCAGCGCCTCGCGGATGATCGCGAGGTTGGCCTTCAGGTCCGCCTCGACCCGGTCGTGGGTCCAGGAGCCCATGTCGGCGTACGTCGTCGCGTGGTTGCACAAGGTGTGGCCCTCGGCCACCATCCGGCGCAGGATCGCGGCGCCGCCCGGCGCCGAGATGTTCTGCCCGATCACGCAGAAGGTCGCCGTGACGCGATGGGCGGCCAGGATGTCGAGCAGCCGCTCGGTCTCGCCGGGGTTGGGGCCGTCGTCGAAGGTGAGCGCTGCGACCTTGCCCGTCCCCCTCGCCGCTGCCAGCGGGATGTCGGTCGGGTCGACCGCGCCGCCGGGCACGAAGCCGGCGTCGGGCGTGGGCTCCCACACTGCCATCTGGTCCTCCTCCGCGGCCGCCGCCGCACCGGTCACCGAGAGGACCGCAGCGGTCCCTCCCAGGGCGACCAGAGCCGCCAGCA
>JAPSKJ010000259.1 GCA_031177735.1 Nocardioides sp. | reverse complement strand
ACGGTGGTCCGGGAGACGCCCAGCACGTCGGTGAGCTCCCGCTCGCTGGGCAGTCGCGCCCCCAGCGGGATCCGTCCGTCGCCGATGGCGACGACGAGGGCGTCGGCGAGGCCGGCGTACGCCGGCGTCCGGTCGAACCCGGCGACGAGCGCTGCGGTCCGGCTCGCGGTAATGGCCGTGCTCATGCAGGCCACTCAATCACAATTGGCTATTGATGAGAAGGCCAATCCAGCAGCAGTCTGGTCGCATGCCGCAGCTCGCCGACCTCGGTCCTCTCGCCCAGCTCCGCGCAGGCCGCCTGCCCCGGCGCCTGGTCCAGCTCCTCGTCGGGCTGACCTTCTACGGCGTCTCGCTGGCGATGATGGTGCGCGGCGACCTGGGCCTGGCGCCCTGGGACGTGCTGCACTCCGGCATCGCGCGCTGGCTGCCGCTCAGCTTCGGCCAGACCGTCGTCGTGATGAGCTTCGTCGTGCTGCTCGCCTGGATCCCCCTTCGGGAGGTGCCGGGCGTCGGGACGCTGGCGAACGCGCTGGTGATCGGCACCAGCGCCGACCTGACCCTCGCGCTGCTCGGTCCGGTGGAGGCGCTCGTGCCGCGAGCGGGTCTCACCGTGGGTGGCGTCGTGCTGTGCGCGTTTGCCACGGCCCTCTACATCGGCGCCCAGCTCGGCCGCGGCCCCCGGGACGGCCTGATGACCGGCCTCGCCCGCCGCACCGGGTGGTCGTTGCGCCTGGTGCGCACGGGACTGGAGGTCGGCATCGTGCTGGCCGGTCTCGCGCTCGGCGGGCACATCGGTCTCGGGACGGTGCTCTACGCGCTGGCGATCGGGCCGCTCACCCAGCGGTGGCTGCCGGCCTTCGTGGTGACGCTTCCCGACCCTCAGCGACGCGTGGCGATGAGCGCCGCCGTGTCGGTCGCGACCATCACCTCGACGGTGGTGAACCGCTCGTCGGTGAGCCACTCCTCCCGGAGCGTGTCGACCCGGCCGTAGGCCAGCGGCGGCCACTGCTCGCAGGGCGTGAGGTCGTCGAGCACCACGATCCCGCCCGGTTCGACGAGGTCGACGATCCGCTCCACCGCGACCTCCTCGGGCTGCCCCGAGTCGAGGAAGAGCAGTGAGAACGGGCCCTTGTTGGTCAGCGTCGACCAGTCGGCGGAGAGTACGTCGACCTGGGGGTCGTCCTGGAAGATCTCGGCCGCCGCGTGCGCGAGCCGGGGGTCGAGCTCGGCGGTCAGGATCCGCGCCTCGGAGCCACGAACCCCCGAGCGCAGCCAGGCGGTGCCGACGCCGGTGCCGGTGCCGAACTCCGCCATCACCCCGCCACGGGTGGTGGCGAGGGTGGCGAGCAGGCGGCCGGTCTCGTTGCGGCAGAACGACACGTAGCCCGCGCGGCGGGACACCTCGAACGCCCGCGCCACGATCTCCGGCAGCTCCGGGGGTGCGCTCATGACTCTCCTAGTGTGCGTCCGCGTGGGACCTCCGAGTAAAGCGCGAGTCTCCCATGCCGAGCACCGGTCTCGGATCACGGACGAATGCTGGAAAAGGGATGCGCAGCGCCGGCCCGGCGACGTACCGTGGTCGGACCATGTCGACGGTGCTGATTCTCGTAGCGCGCCGCGGCGGGGCCGGACAGTAGCTGTCTGAGAGGCCACCCCGTCGCGGTGGCTCGGTGCACCCTTCGTGCACCTCCCGGCTTCTCGCTCCCGTCCGAAGCCGACCAGCACGAGGTGTTCCGATGAGCGCGACCACGACCGCCCACCGCCCCTACGACATGTATCCCGCCGAGTGGGGTCCCGCCACCCACGACCCGGACAACCCGTTCAGCCACGCGGCTGTCGAGCAGGCGCTCGCCCTGCGGGACGCGGCCGGCGAGCGTCCCGACGACAACTAGCCTTCGGTCCATGACTGAGACGATGCGCCTGGCCGTCATCCCCGGAGACGGGATCGGCCAGGAGGTGACCGCCGAGGCGCTCAAGGTGCTCGAGGCGGCCTCCCCGGTGAAGTTCGAGCAGACCCGCTACGACCTGGGCGCGGAGCGCTACCTGGCGACCGGCGAGGTGCTGCCCGACTCCGTCCTCGACGAGATCCGGCAGCACGACGCGATCCTGCTGGGCGCGGTCGGGGGCAAGCCCGGCGACCCCAACCTGCCCCCGGGCATCCTCGAGCGCGGTCTGCTGCTCCGGTTGCGCTTCGAGCTCGACCACTACGTCAACCTGCGGCCCTCCCGGCTCTTCCCGGGCGCGAGGAGCCCGCTGGCCGAGCCCGGCGACATCGACTTCGTCGTCGTCCGTGAGGGCACCGAGGGTCCCTACACGGGCAACGGCGGCGCCCTGCGCGTCGGCACCGCGGCCGAGGTCGCCACCGAGGTCTCGGTCAACACCGCCTTCGGCGTCGAGCGCGTCGTCCGCGACGCGTTCGCCCGCGCCATGAAGCGCCGCAAGAAGCTCACCCTGGTCCACAAGACCAACGTGCTCGTCCACGCCGGCGCCGTGTGGAGCCGCCTGGTCGGCGAGGTGGGCCAGGAGTTCCCGGAGGTCAGCGTCGACTACCTCCACATCGACGCGGCCACGATCTTCATGACCACCGACCCGGCCCGGTTCGACGTGATCGTCACCGACAACCTCTTCGGCGACATCATCACCGACCTCGCCGCCGCCGTCACCGGCGGCATCGGCCTGGCCGCGTCGGGCAACGTCAACCCCGACAAGACCACGCCGAGCATGTTCGAGCCCGTGCACGGCTCGGCGCCCGACATCGCCGGCCAGCAGAAGGCCGACCCGACCGCCGCCATCCTCTCGGTGTCGCTGCTGCTCGACCACCTGGGGTACGCCGACGCCGCGGCCGCCATCGACGCGGCCGTCGTCGCGGACCTGGCCGAGCGAGGGAGCGCCGCGCGGCGTACCTCCGAGGTCGGCGATGCGATCGCCGCCCGAGTAGCCGGCTGACGCGCACGCACCGCTTCTCCGAGGCCGGGCGCAGCGAGCTGCGCCCGGCCTCGTGCCATCTCACGTCGAGATCAGGACTAGATTCATGCCCATGGAGATCAGCACCACACTGACGGCCGCCCCGGTGAGCGACGAGCGGCTCGCCGAGATCCTCGCCGACCCCGGTTTCGGCACGCACTTCACCGACCACATGCTCACCGTCGAGTGGACGCCGGAGGCCGGCTGGCACGACGCGCGGATCACCCCCTACGGCCCGATCAGCCTCGACCCGGCGACGGCGGTGCTGCACTACGCGCAGGAGACCTTCGAGGGGATGAAGGCCTACCGGCACGCCGACGGGTCGGTCTGGTCGTTCCGCCCGGAGGCGAACGCCGAGCGGATGCTGCGCTCCAGCCACCGCCTGGCCCTGCCCGAGCTGCCGGTGGCGGACTTCGTGCAGTGCATCGACGAGCTGGTCAAGGTCGATGCGCGCTGGGTGCCGGAGGCTCCGGAGGGCAACGAGAAGAGCCTGTACATCCGGCCGTTCATGTTCGCCTCCGAGGCCTTCCTGGGCGTGCGGCCCGCACAGCACGTCACCTTCATGGTGATCTGCTCCCCGGCGGGGTCCTACTTCAAGGGCGGCGTGAAGCCGGTGCGGCTGTGGCTGACCGAGACCTACACCCGCGCGGGCCGAGGCGGCATGGGCGCGGCCAAGACCGGCGGCAACTACGCCAGCTCGCTGGTCGCCCAGCAGGAGGCGACCGCGCACGGCTGCGACCAGGTGGTGTTCCTCGACGCCGAGGAGGGGCGCTACGTCGAGGAGCTCGGTGGCATGAACCTCTACCTCGTCTACGGCGACGAGGGACGCATCGTCACGCCGGCACTGACCGGCACCATCCTGGAGGGCATCACCCGGGCCAGCATCATCGACCTGGCCGGCAAGATGGGCTTCCAGGTCGAGGAGCGCAAGATCCCGATCCAGGAGTGGAAGGACGGCGTCGCCAGCGGCGCCGTCACCGAGATCTTCGCGTGCGGCACCGCCGCCGTGATCACGCCGGTGGGAGAGCTGGTCTGGGAGGGCGGCTCCGCGCCGAGCCTGGGCCACGGCGAGGTCGCCGCCAGCATCCGCAAGCAGCTCGT
>JAPSKJ010000258.1 GCA_031177735.1 Nocardioides sp. | reverse complement strand
GGCATCGCCGGCGAGATCTACCTGTTCAAGAACAACACCGACTCGGCGGGCAACAGCTACGGCTGCCACGAGAACTACCTGGTCTCGCGCGCCGGCGAGTTCAGCCGGCTGGCCGACATCCTCATCCCGTTCCTGGTGACCCGCCAGATCATGGTCGGCGCAGGCAAGATCACCCAGACGCCGCGCGGTGCGACCTACAGCGTCTCGCAGCGGGCCGAGCACATCTGGGAAGGCGTCTCGAGCGCCACCACCCGCAGCCGCCCGATCATCAACACCCGCGACGAGCCGCACGCCGACGCGGAGAAGTACCGCCGCCTGCACGTCATCGTCGGTGACTCGAACATGTCCGAGACCACCACGATGCTCAAGATCGCCAGCGCGGACCTGGTGCTGCGGATGATCGAGGAGGGCGTGGTGATGCGCGACCTCACCATGGAGAACCCCATCCGCGCGATCCGCGAGATCTCCCACGACGTCAGCGGCCGCCGCAAGATCCGGCTGGCCAACGGCCGGGAGGCCAGCGCGCTGGAGATCCAGGGCGAGTACCTCTCCAAGGCCCGTGACTTCGTGGACCGCCGGCAGATCTCGACGCCGACCATCGAGCGGGCCCTGGACCTGTGGGAGCGGAGCCTGAAGGCGGTGGAGTCCGACGACCTCTCGCTGGTGGAGCGGGAGATCGACTGGGTCATCAAGTGGCGCCTCATCGAGCGCTACCGCGAGAAGCACGGGCTCCCGCTGGGCCACCCCCGGATCGCCCAGCTCGACCTGGCCTACCACGACATCCACCGCGGCCGGGGGCTCTACTACCTGCTCGAGAAGAAGGGCGCCGTCGCCCGGGTCACCTCCGACCTGAAGATCTTCGAGGCCAAGTCCGTGCCGCCGCAGACCACCCGGGCCCGGCTGCGCGGCGAGTTCATCAAGAAGGCCCAGGAGCGCAGGCGCGACTTCACCGTCGACTGGGTGCACCTCAAGCTCAACGACCAGGCCCAGCGCACCGTGCTGTGCAAGGACCCGTTCCGGTCCGAGGACGAGCGCGTGCAGCGCCTCATCGACGGGATGTGACCCGCCCTCGGCGAACTCTCAGGCTCCCTCGATACAGTGTCCGACGCCTCGCCGAGGCTCCGACGTACTCCTCGAGCTGTGAAGGTCCCGAACGTGCTGCGACACCTCCGTCGTCCGGCTGCCCTGGTGGCTGGCGCCCTGCTGATGACCGCCTCCCTGACCGCCTGTGGGGGCGAGGAGAAGGTCGGGTACGGCGACCCGACCGCATCCGGGTTCGAGGCCGTGAAGGTCGAGGGTGAGATCGGCAGCGCGCCGACCGTGACCTGGGACGCCGAGATGACGGTCGACGAGCCGGAGACCAAGACCCTGGTCGAGGGCACCGGCGAGACGATCGAGAAGGGCGACACCGCGAGCGCCTACCTGTGGATCGGCAACGGCACCACCCAGCAGGAGGCGTACAGCGACTACGAGAGCGGCCAGCCGTCCGAGCTGGTCGCCTCCGAGGACCAGCTCAGCCCCGTCTTCGCCGACCTGCTGACCGGCGCGAAGACCGGTTCCAGGCTCGCCACGGTGACCACCTCCGAGGAGGTCTTCGGTGAGACCGGCAACCCCCAGCTCGGGATCGGCAACGCCGACACCGTGCTGATCGTCCTCGACGTGATGGAGAAGGTCGTGCCGCCGAAGCCGGTCGACGTCCCCGCCGACCAGATGCCCAAGCTGGTCGAGAAGGACGGCAAGCCGGTCGGCTTCGACTTCAAGGGCATCGCCGAGCCCGACCCCGCGGGCGAGCTCAAGCGCACGGTGCTCACCGAGGGCGACGGCGAGGTGGTCACGCTCGAGAGCACCATCACCGCCAACTACCTCGGCATGACGCACGGCGCCAAGGAGCCCTTCGACGAGTCCTACTCCAAGGAGCCCGCGGAGTTCGCGCTCACCGGTGTGGTGGAGGGCTGGACCTACGGCCTCGAGGGTCTCAAGGTCGGCAGCCGCGTGCTGCTGGAGATCCCGCCGTCGGCGGGCTACGGCGACCAGGAGCAGGCCAACATCCCGGCCAACAGCACGCTCTACTTCGTCGTCGACATCGTCTCGGTCAAGTAGGGCCGGATCGTGGCGGTGCCCAAGACCGAGCGGCTGATGAACCTGCTCATCATGCTGCTCGTCCAGCGCCACTACATCCCCAAGGGGCGCATCCGGGAGATCCTCTATCCCGGCCAGTCCGACGAGGCGTTCGAGAAGATGTTCGAGCGTGACAAGGAGGAGCTGCGCAGCCTCGGCGTGCCGGTCGAGGTGGGCATGATGGACGCCCTCTTCGACGACGAGCCGGGCTACCGCATCCGCCCCGACCAGTTCGCGTTGCCCGACATCAGCCTGACCGCCGACGAGGCGGCCGTGGTGGGGCTCGCGACCAAGGTGTGGGAGCACGCTCGGCTCGCCGACGCCACCACGGAAGCGGTGCGCAAGCTGACCGCGGCCGGCATCGACGTCGACGTCGCCGCGCTCGACCTGGTCGAGCCACGGCTCGGCGCCGACGAGCCCGCGTTCGACGTCTTCTGGGAGGCGGCCCTGGAGCGTCGGCCGGTCGAGTTCGACTACGCCAGGCCCGGGGAGACGCCGTCGCGCCGCCACCTGCAGCCCTGGGGTGTGGTCCGGTTCTCCGGGCGCTGGTACGTCGTCGGCTACGACACCGACCGCGGCGAGGAGCGGGTCTTCCGGCTCAGCCGGGTCCAGGGCGACCCGGCCACGGGGGAGGCCGGCTCCTACGACGTACCCCCCGACGTCAACCTGCGCGAGGCCGCCCGGCGCCTCGCCCCGCCCGTGCCGGAGTCGCGCGCGGTGCTGCTGGTCCGCTCGGGTGCCGGGCACGTGCTGCGCCGTCTCGCGGACTCCGTCGTGCCGCTCCCGACCGGCCCCGGCGAGGGCGACTGGGACCGGGTCGTGGTCACCCGAGCACCGGCCGACCTGGTCGGCGAAGTCCTCGCCCACGGCCCCGACGTGTACGTCGAGGAGCCGGCCGAGCTGCGCGAGGAAGTCGTGCGCCGGCTGACCGCGACGGTGGAGGCCGCACGATGAGCGCCACCCCCGTCCAGGGCGCCGGCGCCCAGGTCGCTCGCCTGCTCGCACTCGTGCCCTACCTCCACGCGCGCGGCGAGGTCCGGGTCGAGGAGGCCGCCCACGCTCTGGGTGTCGCGCCCCGGCAGCTGGTCAAGGACCTCAAGGTGCTGTTCCTGTGCGGACTGCCCGGCGGCTACCCCGACGACCTCATCGACGTCGATCTCGACGCCTTGGAGGACCCCGACGACCCGGTGATCCGGGTGTCCAACGCCGACTACCTCGCTCGTCCGCTCCGGCTGACCCCCACCGAGGCGACGGCGATCATCGTCGCGCTGCGGGCGCTGCGCGGCGGAGCCGTCGCCGACGACACCCGCGAGGTCGTCGACCGTGCGCTGGCCAAGCTCGAGACCGCCGCCGCCGAGGCGACACCCCAGATCGACCCTGGCGAGGACGCCCCCGACCCCGAGGTCGCCAGCCTCGCCGACCGGCTGCGCCGGGCCGCCACCGAAGGCCGCCAGGTCCGGATCTCCTACTTCGTGCCGGCCCGCGACGAGGAGTCCGAGCGGGTCGTCGACCCGCGCGGCGTGGTGACCCACCACGGTCACGCCTACCTCGACGCCTGGTGCCACAGCGCCGAGGCGCCGCGGTTGTTCCGTCTCGACCGCATCCGCACCGCCGAGGTGCTCGACTCCCGCGTCGTCACCGCGCCCGAGCCTCCGCGCGACCTGTCCTCGGGCCTGTTCGACACCAGCACCGACCTCACCAAGGTCACCCTCCGCCTGGCGCCGGCCGCTCGCTGGGTGACGGAGTACTACCCCGTCGAGGCCGTCCGGCCGCTGCCGGACGGCGCCATCGAGGCCGATCTGCTCGTCGCCGACGAGCGCTGGTTGACCCGGCTGCTGCTGCGGGTCGCACCCCACGCCGCCGTGGTCGCCCCGAGTGAACACGAGGTGACGTTCCGGTCGCGGGCCGCCGCTGCGCTGAGCCTCTACCGGGACGAAGAGTAGGATGCCAACGTTGACC
>JAPSKJ010000257.1 GCA_031177735.1 Nocardioides sp. | reverse complement strand
GGGTAGTCGCTGGTGTAGCCGTAGCCACCCAGCAGCTGGACGGCGTTGGTGGTCACCTCCATGGCGACGTCGGAGGCGAACGACTTGGCCGCCGCTCCGAAGAAGGTGAGGTCGGCGTCGCCGCGCTCGGAGCGGCCGGCGGCGGCGTACGTCAGCTGACGCGCGGCCTCCACCTTGGTGCCCATCTCGGCGAGCATGAACTGCAGGCCCTGGAACTCCGCGATCGCCTTGCCGAACTGCTGGCGCTCCTGGACGTAGCCCAGCGCGTAGTCCAGCGCTCCCTGGGCGACGCCGACGGCCTGGGCGGCGATGGTGACGCGGGTGTGGTCGAGGGTGCGCATCGCGTACTCGAAGCCGCGGCCCTCCTCCCCGATCAGCCGGTCGGCGGGGATCCGGACGTTGTCGAGGTAGACCTCGCGGGTGGGGGAGCCCTTGATGCCGAGCTTCTTCTCCGGTGCGCCGAAGGACACGCCGGGGTCGGACTTCTCCACGACGAACGCGCTGATCCCCTTCGACCGCCGCTCCGGGTCGGTCACCGCCAGCACCGTGTAGAAGTCGGAGACGCCCGCATTGGAGATCCACCGCTTGGTGCCGTTGAGCACCCAGGCGTCGCCGTCGCGGACCGCGCGGGTCTTCTGCGCGACGGCGTCGGACCCGGCGTCGGGCTCGGAGAGGCAGTAGGAGAAGCCCTGCCCGGCGGCGAGGGCGCCGAGGTACTTCTTCTTCAGCTCCTCCGAGCCGCCGATGATCAGCGGCAGCGACCCGAGCTTGTTGACCGCCGGGATGAGCGAGGCGGAGACATCGGCGCGGGCGATCTCCTCGATGACGATGCAGGTCGCCAGGGCGTCGGCCCCGGCGCCGCCGTACTCCTCCGGCACGTGCGGTGCGTGGAAGTCGGCCGCGGTCAGCGCGTCGTGCGCTTCCTGCGGGTAGCGCGCCTCTGCGTCGACGACGGCCGCGTAGGGCGCCACCTTGGCCTCGACCAGGTCACGCACCGCCGCGCGGATGGCGCGGTGCTCCTCGGAGGGGGCGTAGAGCGGGTAGATGTCGTCGTTCACCGGCCCTCTCCATAGCTGTAGAACCCCTGGCCGGCCTTCTTGCCGAGCAGGCCGGCCTCGACCATCCGGTCGAGCAGCGGCGGCGGGGAGTAGAGCGGCTCCTTGAACTCCTCGTACATCGAGACCCCGATCGCCCGGACGGTGTCGAGCCCGATCAGGTCGGCCAACGCCAGCGGGCCCATCGGGTGCCCGCAGCCGAGCACCATGCCGCTGTCGATGTCCTTCGCCGAGGCGTAGCCGGCCTCGTACATGCGGATCGCGGAGAGCAGGTAGGGCACCAGCAGGCTGTTGACGACGAAGCCAGCTCGGTCGGTCGCCTCGATCGGCTCCTTGCCGAGCGTCTCGGTCACGAAGCTGCGCATCCGCTCGAGGGTCTCCGGTGCCGTGGTGAGCGAGGGGATCAGCTCGACCAGCTTCATGACCGGGGCGGGGTTGAAGAAGTGCACGCCCATGACGTGGCCGGCCCGGCCGGAGACGGCGCCGAGCTTGACGATCGGGATGGAGCTGGTGTTGGAGACCAGCACGGCGTCGTCCTTCTCCAGCAGCGCGCCGACGCGGCGGAACAGGTCGAGCTTGACCTGCTCGTTCTCGCTCGCCGCCTCGACGACGAGGTCACGGTCGGCCAGCGCCTCGAGGTCGGTGGTGAAGGTGATCCGCTCCAGGGTGGCCGTGAGGTCCTGCTCGGTGATCTTGCCGCGGCCCTGCGCCCGCTCCAGCGAGCCGCGCACCCGCGCGGCCGCCGCGGCAGCCGCCTCCTCGGTGACCTCCACGACGACCGTGTCGATCCCGGCACGCGCGCACACCTCGGTGATGCCCGACCCCATCAGGCCGCCGCCGATGATCCCTGCCTTCTGCATGCTCACTCCCCACTGGTACTAAGTTCTTTGGATACGGTACGCCGTACCGGCCCATCATCACACCCGAGGGGAGCCTCAGCGCCATGACTGCGCGAACCGCACGTGAGCGCCTCGTCGAGGCAGCGTTCGGCCTCTTCGCGCGCCAGGGCTTCGACGCGACCACGGTCGACCAGATCGCCGCAGAGGCGGGGGTCGGCCGCACCACGTTCTTCCGCAACTTCCCCACCAAGGAGGACGTGGTCTTCCCCGACCACCAGCCGATCCTGGCCGCGGTCGACGCCCGCCTGCACAGCGCCTCGGCGGCCACCGCCGAGGTCGCGCTGGTTGAGGCCTCCGCGATCGTGCTCGACCACTACCTGGAGGAGGGCGAGGTCGCCCGCGCCCGCTACCGGCTGACCCGCTCCATCCCGGCGCTCCGGGCTGCGGAGATCGCCAACCAGCGCGACTACCAGCGGGTCTTCCGCGACCACGCGCGTGCCTGGGGGCTCGACGACCTCGACGCCGAGCTGGTCGCGGGTGGCGTCGTCATCGCGCACAACCACGTGCTGCGGCGGTGGCTGCGCGGGCTCAGCGACGACCCGCGGGCCGAGCTCGCCGGCGCGCTGCGCCGGATCCGCTGGGGAGCCGCAGCCGACGACGACACCCGCGTGGTCGTGGTGCAGGCCCGCGGCGACCTCGACGCCGTGGTCGACCGGATCCGCGCCGCGGTGCGGTCTCCCGAGGCGCCGTAGCCGCACGCGGACTTCGTGCCGGCCGGCTCGGTCCGGCCCACCCGCGGTCGGTTGCCGGTATGAATGGATCTGTGAACGACGTCACGCCCCGCTGGTCACCCACCCAGGAGCAGATCGAGTCCACCGCGCTGTGGCGCTTCATGCAGCAGCACGGGTACGACGACTACGCGGCCTTCCACCGCTGGTCGGTCGAGCACCTCGAGGACTTCTGGGCCGACCTCTGGCGCCACTTCGACATCGCCGCCGACGGCTCGCCCGACGTGGTGCTCGCGGACGACTCCATGCCCGGCGCCCGGTGGTTCCCCGACGTGGCGCTGTCCTACCCCGAACACGTCTTCCGCGGTCGTGACCCCGAGCGCGTGGCGGTGCGGCACGCCTCGGAGCTGCGTGCGCTGGACACCTGGACCTGGGCCCGGCTCGAGCAGGAGACCGCGCGCATCGCAGCCGGCCTGCGGCGGATGGGCGTCGGGCGTGGTGACCGGGTGGCGGCGTACCTGCCGAACATCCCGGAGGCGCTCGCCGCCATGCTCGCCACCGCCAGCCTGGGGGCGGCGTGGTCGTCGTGCTCGCCCGACTTCGGCGCCGCGACGGTGCTGGACCGGTTCGAGCAGATCGAGCCGACGGTGCTGCTCACGGTGGACGGCTACCGCTACGGCGGCAAGGACTTCGACCGGCGTGAGGTGGTGCGCGAGCTGAGCGCCGGCCTGCCGACGCTCGCGCACACGGTGGTGCTGCCCTACCTCGGCGCCGCCGAGCAGTGGCCGCTGCCGGGTGCGTCGTGGGACGACGCCTTCCCGGCCACCGAGGAGGCGCTCACCTTCGAGCGGGTGCCGTTCGACCACCCGCTGTGGATCCTCTACTCCAGCGGCACGTCGGGGAAGCCCAAGGCGATCGTGCACTGCCACGGCGGGATCCTGCTCGAGCACCTCAAGACCGCAGCGTTCCACGTCGACGCGCACCCCGGTGACCGGGTCTTCTGGTTCACCACCACCGGCTGGATGATGTGGAACTTCCTGGTCTCCATGCTGCTGGTCGATGCCGAGATCGTGCTCTACGACGGCAACCCGGCCGCGCCCGACCCCGCCACGCTGTGGGACCTCGCCGAGCGTGCCGGCATCACGATCTTCGGCACCAGCGCCGCCTACCTGCACGCCCAGATGAAGCTCGGCGTCGAGCCGGGGGAGGGTCGCGACGTCTCCTCGATCCGCGCGGTCGGCTCGACCGGCTCTCCGCTGTCGCCTGCCGGCTTCGAGTGGGTCTACGAGCACATCGGCGAGGACGTCTGGCTGTTCTCCATCTCCGGGGGCACCGATGTGTGTGCAGCCTTCGTCGGCGGTACGCCGGTGCTGCCCGTCTACGTCGGCGAGCTCCAGGCCCCGGCGCTCGGCGTCGCCCTGGAGTCCTGGGACGAGACCGGCCGGCCCGTGGTCGGTG
>JAPSKJ010000256.1 GCA_031177735.1 Nocardioides sp. | reverse complement strand
TAGGCCACCTCGATGACCCGCTCCGGGCGCAGGGGCGTGAAGGAGAGGTCCTTGCCCTGGCTCCAGCGGCTCTGGGTGCCGGGCACCCGGTCGGGGTTCGCGATCGCCCAGTCCGCGCCGTTGGTCGCGGCCGCGCCGTCCTGCCACTCCGACCACGGGTGCTCCTCGATCGGCACGACCAGTGGCCGCAGCTCCTCGAAGAGCTCGGCCCGGCGCTTGGCGGTGAAACTGGCGGAGACGCCGACGTGCTGCAGCCGGCCGTCGGCGTACAGACCGAGCAGGAGGCTGCCGATGAGCGGGTGGTCGGGCGTGGAGGTCTTGTGCTCGCGATAGCCGCACAGCACGACGTCGGCGGTGCGCTGGTGCTTGATCTTCAGCATCGTCCGCTGGTTGGGGGTGTAGCGCCCGTCGAGCGGCTTGGCCACGACGCCGTCGAGTCCGGCCCCCTCGAACCGGGTGAACCACTGCTCGGCCTCAGCCGGGTCGGCGGTCACCCGGGTCAGGTGGCACGGGCCGTCGGCACCGGGCTCCCACAGATGGCCGAGCGCCGTCTCCAGTGCGGCGCGGCGCTCGGTGAAGGGGCGGTCGAGCAACGACTCGTCACCGAGGGCCAGGACGTCGAAGGCCACGAAGCGCGCCGGCGTCTCGACGCTGAGCTTGGTGACCCGGGAGGCCGCGGGGTGGATCCGCTCCTGCAGCACCTCGAACTCCAGTCGACCGTCGATGGCCACGAACACCTCGCCGTCGAGCACGCACCGCTCCGGCAGCTGCTCCTTGACCGCGGCGACGAGCTCGGGGAAGTACCTCGTCAGCGGCTTGGTGTTGCGGCTGGCCAGCTCGACCTCGTCGCCGTCGCGGAAGACCAGGCAGCGGAAGCCGTCCCACTTCGGCTCGAAGCTGAGGCCGCCCCCGTCGGGCGCCGCGGCCGGCACCCCGTTGACCGACTTGGCGAGCATCGGCTGCACCGGCGGCATCACAGGCAGATCCATGACTGGAGCGTAGAGCCGATTAGGGTCGCCTTGACATGGTGGAGATCTCTCAGGCCGGCATCCGGCTGGACACGGCCGACGACACGCCCCTGGTGGTGAGCTTCGACGGCCACTACGTGTGGTCGCTCGCGCCGGCGCGCGACGGCCGGCCGGTCGACGGTGGCGTCCTGGTCGAGTGGCCCGAGGTGCTGCAGCGCTTCCTCGACGGGGTGACGCAGGTGCGGCTCGCCGACGTCGAGGGCGAGACCGTCCTCCACGACGACGAGGTGAGCCTCGGCAGCGGGACCGGCCGGATCCTCGTCGCCGACGCCGAGGGCAACCGGCTCTGCGTGGACAAGTCCGGTCACCTGACCCGTGCCTTCGCCGCCACCGCCGAGGAGGTCCGCGCCGAGATCGTCGAGGGCACGGCCCGGGCGCTGCGCGAGCTGCAGGAGTACGCCGGCGTGTCGGCCTACCTCGGCTACGGCACGCTCCTGGGGGCGGTGCGCGAGGGGGCGATGATCGCCCACGACACCGACGTCGATCTGTGCTACCTCTCCGAGCGCAGCTCGCCCGCCGAGGTGATCTTGGAGTCCTACCGGGTCGAGCGGGCGATGCGCGCCCGCGGGTGGTCCGTGGTGCGCATGTCCGGGGGCGACATCAAGCTGCTGCTCCGGCTCAGCGACGGGCGCGACTGCCAGATCGACGTCTTCGCCGCCTTCCACGTCGACGGCGTGTTCTACCAGCTCGGCACCGCCAGCGGCCCGTTGCCGCGAGCGGCGATCCTGCCGCTGTCGACGGTGGCCCTGCACGGCGTCGAGATGGCCGCCCCGGCCGATCCGGAGGCGATGCTCGAGCTGCACTACGGTCCCGGCTGGCGGGTGCCCGACCCGTCCTTCCAGCCCGCCGACCCGCCGGAGGGGGTGCGGCGGCTCGACGGCTGGATGCGCGGCTTCCGCGACACCGTCGCCGACTGGTCCGAGCTGCACCAGGGCGACGGGCTCAAGCTCGGCCGCGGCGGGCCGTCGGCGTTCTGGACCTGGGTCGCCGGGCAGCTGGAGCCGGGCACGAAGGTCGCCGACCTCGGCTGCGGCAGCGGTCGCGACGCCATCCGGTTCGCCACGGCGGGCCATCCGACCGATGCCTACGACTTCAGCTACGCCGCCATCGCGGCGGTGCGATGGCGCACCCGGCGCGCCCGCCGAGCGGGGAAGAGCGGCGCGACGGCGTACCGCTTCAACCTCAACGAGCTGCGCCACGCGCTGACCCTCGGTGCCCAGCTCTCCCGCGACCCCCACCACCTCTACGCCCGCGACCTGCTCGGCGCCCTCTCCGCGACCGGCCGGGCGAACCTGTGGACGCTCGCGCGGATGGCGCTGCGCGGCAGCGGCCACGCCCTCTTCCTGGAGTACGCCGCCTCCGGGCCGGACCTCCCCGCACCCGAGCCCGCGGGCCTGGTCGAGCGACTCGACCCGGCGGCGATCCGCGCCGAGGTCGAGCGCGCCGGCGGAGTGGTGGAGGTCTGCGAGACGGCTCCCGGCACCGACTCGCTCGAGCACGACGACCCGCTGCTGTGCCGGATGCGGGTGCGCTTCCCGCGCCGCGCCGGCCACGACACCGCCACACCCTCAGGAGAACGCCCATGACGTCGGTCGCAGACCGGATCCTTCGCCTCCGCTCGCGGTTCAGCCGCGTCGACGCGCGGCTGGCCGCGCTGGAGGCGGAGGTGCAGGAGTGCCGCCAGCTCAACCGTCGCATCGCGGAGCTCACCGACGTGGTGGCCGAGCTGCTCATCCCCGTCCAGGACCGCGACGAGGAGCGCGTGGCCGAGCTGCTGGAGCAGTACCGCAAGCGGCTCGGCGGCTGAGCGCCGGCGTCCTCGCCCGTCCCGCGTCGGCCCTCTACTCAGCCAGCGGCGTGACCGCGGTGCGCGCGGTCACGAGGGCGGCGACGTGCGCGGCCTGGCTGCGGATCTCGGGGATCGCGGTCGACTCCCACAGCGTCCCCTTGCGCGGCGGGCCGACGGCGAAGAGGCCCTCGACGACCGCACCGTCCGCGGCGACGACCCGGCCGTCCACGGTGGTGGCCAGGCCGAGTGCGAGCGGGTCGGGAGCGATCGTCCCGCGCGCGCAGAGGGCCTGCAGCAGGGGGTCGGTGCTCTGCCGGATGTCGGTGTGGGGCCCGGTGCAGTTGATGATCGCGTCGACGACGACCGGCTCGGCATCAGGGGCCTGCCGGACTGCGCACCGGTCGGCCCGGTCGACGACCTCGTGCAGAGCGCCGGCGCGGACGCTGAGCCGGCCCTCGAGGCGGTAGCGCTCGAGTCGCAGCGCCACCTCGGGAGCCATCCGGTGCCGGCGTACCTCCCACTCGCGGCTGTGCGTGGTCAGGAACCGCTGTCGTTCCTCCAGCGGCAGGCGTAGCCAGAGGTCCTGGGTCGCCGGCCGCAGGCCGTCGACGACCGCCCGCCACCCGACGCCCTGTCGGCGGGCTGCCGCACACTCCTCCGCGAGCGTCGCGGCGAGGAGGTCGGCGGTCAGCGGGCCGTCGGGGACCTTGGTGACCCAGGCGGTGTGCTGCTGCTCCACGTGCGGCTTCGGCAGCAAGCCGTGACGGCTGAGCATCGTGACGTGGCGCTGGGGCCCCTCCTCGAGCAGGGTGATCGTGGAGTCGACCGCGGTCAGGCCGGTGCCGACGATGACGACGCGGGCGTCTCGGGGGAGTGAGCGCAGCCGGCCGAGGTCCCACGGGTTGGCGATGTGCCACGGCGCCTCGGGCAGCTCCTCGTCGCCGACCCGGAGCGGGCGCGGCGCCTGGTTGCCGTAGCACAGCACCACGGCGTCGGCGGTCTGCCGGGTGCGGTCGGTGACCACCTCGAACCCACCGCCGGCCGGGCGCACGTCGACCACCCGGCCGGCCTGGATCCGGAGCCGGTCGTCGGCCACGTCGGCGAGCCGGTCCTGGAGGTAGATCGCGTAGTCCGCCCGGGGCAGGAAGCCCAGCGGATCCTGGCTGCGGCCGGTGCGCAGCGCCCAGTCCAGGAGGTCGGAGGGCGACTCTGGCAGCGCGCTCATGTGCCGGGCTCGCACGTTGAGCAGGTGGCGCTGGTCGTTGGTCCC
>JAPSKJ010000255.1 GCA_031177735.1 Nocardioides sp. | reverse complement strand
TCGCCCACGTCACCCGGTTCGCGGTCGTCGCGGAGGACGTGCTCGAGCTCGGCGATGCGCGCAACCTCGACGTCGACCTGCAGCGCTACGTCGAGGTGTACGGCGGCTCGGTCACGGTGCTGGACGCGAACCGCGCCGTGGTGGCCCGGGCGGGTGCGGGCGCGGGTGGCCGCGAGGTGGAGGAGACCATCGACGCCGCCCTCGCTGGACGGGCGTCGACGCCGCCTCCCACGGTGTGGCCGTGGGACGCCGACCCGGCGGTGATCGGCAGCCCGGTCGGCCGGGATGCGCAGGTCCTCGGCGCCGTCGTCCTGGTCGCGCCGACCGAGTCGGTCGCCGCCGCGGTGACTCGCTGGCTCGGCCTGCTGGCCGCCGGGGCGCTGCTGGTGCTGCTGCTGACGGTCTTCGGGGTGGTGGCGCCGTTCGTGGGTTGGGTGATGCGGCCGGTGCACGATCTCGGCACGGCGGCCCGGCGGCTGGCGTCGGGGGACCTGACCTCCCGTGCCCACGAGATGGGGCCGCCGGAGCTGCGTGAGCTGGCCGGGACGTTCAACACCATGGCCGACAACGTGGAGACCTCCCAGCGCCAGCAGCGCGAGCTGGTCGCGGACGCCGCGCACCAGCTCGGCAACCCGCTCACCGCTCTGCGCCTGCGCGTGGAGAACCTCGCGGCCGCCGGCGCGGAGGGAGAGCAGGTGCGGCGGGCGGTGGAGGAGGCGGACCGGCTCAACGCCCTGGTCGGTTCACTGCTCGACCTGAGCCAGGTCGGCTCGGGCGCGGCGGACGTGGTGCCGGTGGACGTGGCCGCCGAGGCGGCGCACCGGTGCGAGATGTGGGAGCCGGTGTTCCCCTCGCTCCGGCTCTCGCTGCCGGGTCCTGCGGTGGCGCGGGCGACCCCTGGCCTGGTCGACCTGGTGCTGGACACCGCGCTCGACAACGCTGCGAAGTTCGCACCGGGTGCCGTGGTCGAGGTGAGCGTCGGCACCGACTCCGACGAGGTCGTGCTGGCGGTCCGCGACCACGGGCCGGGCCTTCCCGAGGACGAGGTCGCCAAGGCCGGGTCGCGGTTCTTCCGGGGGCGTCTGCACCAGAACGTCGGGGGCACCGGGCTCGGCCTGGCCATCGTGCGCGCCCGGCTCCACGACGTCGGAGGCCGCCTGGTGGTGGCGGCGGCCGACGGCGGGGGGCTCGTGGTCGAGGCGAGGATCCCCGCCGCCGGTCTCACATCTGCGACTCGCGGAAGTAGCGGCGAGCACCGGGGTGCAGCGGGATCGGCGAGGTGAAGATCGCCGTGCTCGTCGTCGGCTGACGCACGCCCGGAGCCAGTCGGTCCACCGCGGACTGGTCCTCCAGCATGACCCGGGTGACGGCGTAGGCCACGTCGGCCGGCAGGCCGGGCCGGGCGAGCACGTAGTTCTTGACGCTCACCGTGTCGATGCCCACCGGCAGGTCGTAGACCGAGAGCGGCACGGGTGCGGAGACGTACTCCGGGCCGTAGCGGGAGACCAGCGCGGGCGCCCAGCGCTCGAGCTCGACGAGCCGGATGGGAACGCGACGGGCGAGGTCGGCCACCGCCGAGTTCGGGATGCCGCTGACGAAGAAGAACGCGTCGAGGCGGCCGGCCCGTAGCCGGCGGGCCGCCACGCCCAGGTCGCTGGCGTCGACGACGACATCACCCGTCGCGACCCCCGCCTCGCGGAGGATGCGCCGGGCCAGGACGTTGGTGCCGGACCCGACCGCTCCGAGTCCCACCCGCCGGCCCAGGAGGTCCTGGACGTCGTCGATCGGCGAGTCGGCGCGGACCACGAGGTGGACGTAGCTGTCGTAGGTGCGCACCAGGGCGGAGAGCTCCGTGGGTGCCGCGAACGCGCCGGTGCCCCGCATCGCGTCCGCGGCGGTGTCGGCCAGGGAGAGGGCGAGATCGGCTGCTCCCTCGGCGACCAGCCGCACGTTCTCCACCGAGGCCGCGGTGGGCAGCGTGGTCACGGTGAGGCCGGTGAGCCGCTCGGTCAGCACGGTGGCCAGCGCGTCCCCGTAGCGGTGGAAGACGCCGCCGGGGTTCCCGGTCGCGAGCACCAGCCGAGTGCCGGGCAGGTCCTCCCAGGACCGCCGGCCGCAGCCTGCCACGGCGGTGACCCCGGCGGCACCGGCCAACCGGAGCACGCCCCGCCGGTCCAGACCCGCCATGGCGGCAGCATCGCACGCGAGGGCCACCTCAGTGCCCGGGCTCCGCCACCGGGTGGTCCGCCCTCCGTTCGCGCGGAGAGGATCGCCGTGACCAGTCGTCTGCCAGCATCGGCGCATGGACGAAGAGCACATCCGACCGCACGGTGTGGACGACCTGACCGTGGAGGCGCTCGGCAACATCTCGGAGGCGCTGGAGGCGATCAACATCGCACGGGGTCACCTCTACAGCTTCCACCGCATCACCGGGACTGCTGACCTCACGCTCGGCAAGGGTGTCGATCAGCTCAGGGAGGCGGGCCACCACGAGCTCGCGGACCGCTTCGAGCAAGAGCTCGTCGGTCGCAACGTGCTGTTCGGGCGGTGGACCTTCCAGATCGTCGAGGAGTACGACGACGGCTACTACGCCACCTTCCGACGCCTGGAGCAGGAGGCTCGGGACGCTCTGGTCGAGGGACGGCGCCACCTGTACGAGTCGGAGATGAAGGAGGCCCGCCGTACCCACGGACGACCGGGCCACGAGCACCGTCCCGACGCGGAGGGTGACCAGGGCGAAGGCTGATCCTGCGGGACCCTGCTGCGCGCCGCGCTGCCGATGGATCCGCTGGGCGCCCCGCGCCACGGTCGAGCCGACCCGCCCCTCCGCTGCTCCTCGGGTGACCGGACCGCCCCGGGTCGTCTGGGTCCGGGCCCCACGGGTACCGGAGGCGTCCGTCAGCCTTCGAAGGAGACACACATGGCTCGCAGCACCTTTTCTCACGTCATGCACGACATGGGTCTGGCCGCCTGGTTCGGCGGCACCCTCGCGAACGCCGTCGCACTCAACCGTGCCGCCGGCGTCACCCAGGACAAGTCCGACACCGGCGCGGTCGCCAACGCAGGGTGGGACGCGTGGACCCCTCTCAACGCCGCCGCGATCGGGATGCACCTGGTCGGGAGCGTCGGCCTGCTCAAGCGGGACATGGGCCGCGTGCACGCCCAGGAGGGCGTCGGCTCGATGGCCATGGTGAAGACCGCGGTCACCGTCGCCGCGCTCGGCGTGACGGCGTACAGCCGGGTGCTGGGCCGCAAGGTGAGCGCGAACACCCGGGTGCCGGCCGAGTCGGGCACCCAGCCGGCGGCGAGCACGCCGGATGACGTCGCTGCCGCACAGCGCCAGCTCCAGATGCTGCAGTGGGCGATCCCGGCGCTGACCGGCGCACTGGTCGGCATCAGCGCGTTCGCCAGCGAGCAGTACCGGCCCGAGGAGGTGGGTCACGGCGTCCTGCAGCGACTCGTCGGCTGATCAGCGCCGTACGCCACTTCGGTCTGCCAGGGCCCCGGTCGTCGACCGGGGCCCTGAGCTGTCTCCCGGAGCACGGCGAGCGGTCGCGCCGTCGACCGACGAGATGCGCGGGCCGCACGTTGTCCACTCTGAGGAAACGGCCGTTCCGCAAATTCAACAGGGGCTTCACGCGGGCGAAACATCCCGACGGTGTGCTTGTCGCAGACCACGATCCACGACGCGATCAGGAGTGCGACTCTTCCCATGGACACCACGCAGACCACGCAGGCACCGTTCCGTGTCACCACCGGCGCCTGGCAGGACCTCCCCAAGATGCCGGAGGCGGACTACCCCGGCACCGAGGGCTTCATCGGCGACGTGTACGAGAACCCCGACGGCAGCGCCATGTGCTCGGGCTTCTTCGAGCTCCGGCACACCGACGCCCCGCTGTACTACGAGTACGAGTACGACGAGATGAAGGTCGTCCTGGAGGGGGAGTTCCTCCTGGAGAACAAGGAGACCGGCCAGACGACCGTCGCGAAGGCGAAGGACGCGATCTTCTTCCCCAAGGGCTCGAAGATCTACTTCTCCACGCCGAGCTACGCGCTGGCCTTCTACGCCGGCCACCGCGACGCCACG
>JAPSKJ010000254.1 GCA_031177735.1 Nocardioides sp. | reverse complement strand
ACGACCCGGCCAGGATGCCGTTCCTGGTGCCGTGGACCGACGCCCCGGCCGAGGAGCTCCCGCGCCTCCTGGCCCAGTACCACTGGGGGCTGCGCGCCGAGTTCGCCCGCGAGTCGTGGGCTCTGGAACTCGCCGTGCTGTGGGAGGGCCAGGTGGTCGGCACGCAGGGGATCCGGACGACGGACTTCCTCATCACGCGCAGCGGCGAGACCGGCTCGTGGCTGGGGCGGGCATACCAGGGCCGCGGCATCGGCACCGCGATGCGCCAGGCGATCTGCGCCTTCGCCTTCGACTGCCTCGGCTTCGTCGAGATCACCTCCGGGGCGTTCCTCGACAACCCGACCTCGCTGGCCGTCAGCCGCAAGGTCGGCTACCGGCCGAACGGAGTGCGCCGCCTCCAGCGACGGCCCGGGGAGCTGGCCGTCAACCAGCGGCTGGTGCTCACTCCGGACACGTTCGTGCGCGGCACCCACCCTGTCGAGGTCGAGGGGCTCGACGCCTTCCGGGCGATGATCGGACTCGCCTGAGGGAGCCCCGTGCGCGTTCAGGTCCGCGGGCTAGCGGTGTGACCGCCCCGCCTCCGCGTTGGCGGCCCACATCAGCTGCATGATCTCGTCGCCGTCCTGGAGCGCCGCCCGGTGTCCGGTGTCGACGAAGCCGCAGCCGGTGTAGAGCCGCAGCTCACGGCGGTTCTCCGGGCGCGTCCACACGCTCAGCTTGCGCCAGGAGCGTGACTGCAGCGCCTCGATCAGCTTGCGGCCGATGCCCGATCCCCACAGGGCCGGGTCGACCAGCACCATCGAGATGTGGCCGGTGTCGGGGGAGGGTCGCTCGCCGTCGACGAACGTCTCGGCCAGCGCCATGCCGGCGACCCGTTCGCCGTAGCTGGCCAGCAGCACCAGCTCGCCCTGCTCGAGCTTCTCCCGCACGCGCGCGGTTCGCAGCGGGCCGGCCGGGCGCCGTCGGGCGCGGTTGGCCGCCGCCCAGACCTCCATCGCCAGGTCGAGGTCCGCCGCGGTGGTCGCGTCGGTGACGGTGATCCTCGGCATGGCGGTGCTCAGCCGGTCCGGCCGACCAGGCTGATCTCGCTGATCGGGGTGTTGTCCCGCCCGGCGGGGCCGTTGCCCGGTGCGCTGACCCGCACCAGGCGCAGCTGCACGGTGGAGGTGGTGACCTCGGGGACCTCGACCGTCTGCAGCTCGCGGGTCTCTCGCAGGCTCTGCGTCACCGTGGTGCCGTCGCCGAAGGTCCACTCGACCTCGAGCACCCGGCGGTTGCCGGCGTACCAGTCGAAGGTGCGGCCGCCCGACCGGCCGGTCTTCGCGTAGCCGTTGATCAACCCGACCTCCGTCAGCGTCGCCGGCGCGTCGAGCTGGATCCGCAGGGTGGCGCCGGTGCCGTCGCCGGGCATCCGCCAGGCGGTGGTGGGGTCGTCGTCGAGCAAGTTCCCGGCCTCGAAGGTGACCGTCTCACCGCTCACGTCGGTCGCCGGTGAGGCCGTCGCCGGTGCCTCGGCGCGGGCATCGCCCGCGAGATCACGCGCCTCACCTCCGAACGGCGTGGGTACGCCGGTCGACGTCGCGCCGTCCTCCGGGGTGCCGCTCGCGGGCGCACCCGCGGCGGTCTCCTCCGAGGTCGCGGGCGACGGCGCCTCGTCGGGTCCGCGCAGGAGCAGCCACAGCCCCAGCAGGAGGACGAGCACGACGGTGACCAGGCCGCCCAGCCACAGCGGCCACAACCGCGGCGCGGGTGCGTCGGGCGCCGGCTCCCAGCGCTGCGCAGCGGTGAGCGCCGCCACCACGGTCGGCTCGGGGGCACCGGCGTCCTCGACGGGGTGCTCGGCCTCGTCGGCGAACAGCGGGTAGCGCGGACCCGAGGCCGGCGGCGGGAGGACCTCGGTCGCGGGCAGGCGGGCACCGCAGTGGGTGCAGAAGCGGCCGCCGTCGGCGGTCCTGCCGCACTCCGGGCAGCTGACCATCTCAGACCTCCTCTCGCGCCCCGTGCTCGTCCGAGGCTATCGGGAGCGCCGGTCGGGGCCCGAGCGAGATCAACCGACGGTGGCGCGCAGCCGCTTGAGCAACGGGATGTCGACGTTGTCGGCGCCGCGCGAGTCGGGGGTCTCGAGGATGAACGGCACGCCCTCGGTCGCCGGGTGCGCGAAGAGCTCCTCGAAGGCGCCCGTGCCGATGTGGCCCTGGCCGATCTTCTGGTGCCGGTCCAGATGGGCACCACGGACGTCCATCGAGTCGTTGGCGTGGATCAGGCGCAGTCGCCCGGGCCCGCCGATCTCGACGATCCGGTCGACGGTGGCCGTCGCGCCGCCCGGCTCGTCGAGGGGTGCGCCGGCCGCGAAGACGTGGCAGGTGTCGAGGCAGATGCCGGCCCGCGGGTGGAAGTCGAGGGCGGCGAGGTAGGCGGCGAGCTCCTCGACGCCGGCGCACAGGGAGCGGCCCTGCCCGGCGGTCGGCTCGAGCAGCAGCCAGGGCGCCTCCGGGCCGTCACCCAGGGCGTCGAGCATCGGGAGGAGCGCCTCGCGCACCTGGGCCATCGCGGCGGCGTACTGCTGCTCGGGATCACCGTCGGCCGACACGAACGACCCGGTGTGGACCACGACGCCCTCGGCACCGATCTCCACGGCGCGCCGCAGGTTGTGGGCCACCGAGGCCGCCGAGCGCTCGTAGGTCAGCGGCGTGGGGGATCCGAGGTTCACCAGGTAGGGGGCGTGGATGAAGGCCCGCATGCCGCGCGCCTCGAGCTGGCGCCGGAACTCCTTGTCCTCGGCCGGCTTGCCCGCGCTCAGCGCCCACCCGCGCGGGTTGCCGGTGAAGATCTGCAGCGTCTCCGCCCCGACCAGGTCGGCGTTGGCGAGCGCCCCCGCGACCAGCCCCTTGCCGACGAGGACGTGGGTGCCGATCGGGTTGCGCTGAGCCAGCGGAGAGGCGAGAGGATCCACGCCCGCAAGGCTATGCGGTCAGCTCACCCAGATCGTGATCGTCGATCCCTTGCGGACTCTCTCGCCCGCGCGTTCCTGGTCCATCACGAACCCCAGCCCGAAGTACGGCGTGAAGGGCTCCACGGCGACCTCGAACCCGGCCGCCTCGAGCGCCTCGGTGGCGGCCTCCTGGCCCTGGCCCTGCACGTTGGGCACCTCGATGAGCTCGGGGCCGAGCGAGACCACCAGCGAGACGGTGTCGCCCTTGTAGAGGGTGCCGTCGGGCGGGCTCTGGTTGATCACGTCGCCCTCGGGCACGGAGTCGTGGTGCTCCTCGGCGGTCTCGACCACCAGGCCGCGCTTCTCGAGCTTCGCGATGGCCCGGTCGGCGTCCTCGCCGGTCCAGCTGCCGACCTTGATCGGGCGGCGTCCCTGACTGACGTAGACGTCGACGACGCTGCCGGGCCGCAGCACCGTGCCGGCAGCCGGCTCGGTGCGGATCACCTGGCCGGCCGGCACCGTCTCCGACCACTCCTCGAGGGCCTGCCCGTAGGTGAGCTTGCTCGCCGCCAGGGCGTCCTGCGCGGCGTCGAGGGTCTGACCGGCGAGCTCGGGCAGCTGGTACTGCTCCACGCCCAGCGACACCGTCAGCGTCACCGTGTCGCCGTCGAGCACCTTCGCGCCGGGACTCGGGTCGGTGCGCAGCACGTGGTCGACCGGGACGGTGTCGGAGTACGCCGGCTCGCCGACCCTCACCGCGAGGCCCGCCTGCTCCAGGCGACCCGCGGCGGCGGCCTGGTCGAGTCCGAGCACGCCCGGAGTGGTGGTGTAGCGGCCGACGCCGAACCACCACGCACCCACGCCCACCGACGCGGCGAGCACCAGCGCGAGCAGCATCAGCAGCGGGCCGCGCCGCCGCCGGCGGGCCCGCCGGGAGGCCGACCCTTCCGCCGGCCCGGCCGCCGGAAGGGTGAGCGGCGTCTCCTGCAGCCGGGTGGGGCGCGCGGTCGGCGTGTGCCGCGAGCGGTCGGCCCGCGCCACGGTGCGCTCGCGGCTCGGCTCGATGCTGCGCACCGGCGCGGTCATCAGCTCGTCGAGGGGAGTGAGCTCGGCCTCGTCCCGGCGGGCGGCGCTCGCGGCGGGAAGCGCCAGGTCGGCGGTGAGCTCGGGGTCGTCGGGCAGTCCCTCGGCGAGGGCGCT
>JAPSKJ010000253.1 GCA_031177735.1 Nocardioides sp. | reverse complement strand
GCGTCCAGCACCGTGACCGAGCCGCCGTACACCTCGACGTAGCGCTGCAGGTCGACGTCGAGGTTGCGCGCATCGCCGAGCTCGAGCACGTCCTCCGCGACGACCGCGAACCGGGTGACGTGGGCGAGCCGGCTGACGAACAGGTCCTGGGTCCGGTCCTCGGCGAAGGTCGCGATCAGCGGGACGGCGAGCGCCGCGACGACCAGGCCGACCAGCGTCACGGCCAGGGTGAGCAGCCGCCGACGCACCCCTCAGCTCCCCGTTCCGGTCCGCGCGCCCTGCGCCTCCTCCACCGCCACCCGGTAACCGACGCCCCGCACGGTCTGCACCAGACCCGGCTGTCCCAGCTTGGCCCGCAGTGAGGACACGTGGACGTCCAACGTGCGGGAGGCACCGACCCAGGCGGTGTCCCAGATGCCCCCCATGAGCGCCTCCCGGGTGACGCACTCGCCGCGGGCCTGCGCCAGCATGCTGAGCAGCTCGAACTCCTTGCGGGTCAGGCCCAGGTTGCGGCCGGCGAGGAACGCCTCCTTGGCCTGGTGGTCCAGCCGCAGGTCGCCCACCTCGGCCACGGGCGTCACCGGCGCGTGGCCGAAGCGGCGCATCACCGCCTCGATCCGGGCCAGCAGGACGGCCGGGCTGTAGGGCTTGACCACGTAGTCGTCGACCCCGGCGCGCAGCGCAGAGACCAGCGCGGCCTCCTCCCGGCGGGCGGTCACCGCGATGATCGGCACCTCGCTCGCCGCCCGGATCTGCCGGCACAGTGCGAGGCCGTCCTGGTCGGGCAGGCCCATGTCGAGCAGGACCAGGTCGGCGTCGTGGAAGGCGGTGAGGGCCTCGGCCGCCGTGCCGACCCGGCGCACGGTGAGGTGAGCGCGGTGGAGCGCCTCGACAAGCGCCTCGACCACGCGATTGTCGTCCTCCACCAGCAGGACGCGCATCGCTCACCTCTCGAACGGCGGAGTGCGTCCGCCCAACCTCAAACCTCTGTAAAGTCTGCGAGCTCGGCTGGCGCATGTGAGCGCCGTCACTCCTACGTTAGCGGGCATGTCCCCTAGGAGCGCCGCCCCCACGGCACCGGATGAGGTCGACCTCGACAAGCTCGCCAGCGAGTACGACGAGGAGCGGCCCTCGCGGCACCTCTCCCGCTCGCTGGACCGCCTCGTCGGCGTCTGGTGCTTCCTGGTCGCGCTGTTCGTGCTGCGCCAGGTCTTCTGGCCGCTGGACCAGGGCAACCAGTTCTACCTGATCTGGTTCCTCGGCGTGACCCTCCCGCTGGTCTTCGTCTGCTACCGCGCCAGGCGTCGCGCCCCCGAGGGGAAGGACGACCCCGGGGTCGTGGACTGGCTGCTCGCACTGGTCGCCCTCGGGTTCGGCCTCTACCCGGTGCTGCCGCTCCCGCAGTGGACCTTCGGCGGCGGCGGCTTCGAGGGGTTCCTGGATCGACAGGGTTCGCTGCTCACCCTCGACGTGGTGGCCGGGACGGTGCTGCTGATCCTGGTGCTCGAGGCCACCCGGCGTACGACCGGCCTGGTCCTGCCCGCGGTGTGCGCGCTGTTCTTCGCCTACGCCTACTACGGCGGCTTCCTGCCGATCGACTGGCGGATCTCCCACATGGGCATGGGCCTGGAGCAGATCATCAACGGCCTCTACAACGAGGCCAGCGGGTTCTTCGGGATCCCGCTCGACGTGGCCGCCACCTACATCGTGCTGTTCACGATCTACGGCGCCGTGCTGGACCGCATGGGTGCGGGCCGCTTCTTCGTCGAGTTCAGCTTCTCGCTCTTCCGCCGCTCCGGGACCGCACCCGGCCGCACGGTGGCGACCTCCGGCTTCCTGCTGGGCACGGTCTCCGGCTCCGGCACGGCCACCGCGGTCACCCTCGGCTCCTTCGCCTGGCCCATCCTCAAGCGGGCCGGCTACCCGCAGGAGGCCGCCGGCGGCATGCTCGCCGCCTCCGGGATCGGCGCCATCCTCTCGCCGCCGACGCTGGGCGCCGCGGCCTTCATCATCGCGGAGTACCTCGGGGTCTCCTACGTCTCCGTGCTCGCCTGGGCCATCGTGCCCACGCTGCTGTACTACCTCGGCATCTTCCTGGCGGTCGAGATCGATGCGCGCCGCTTCGGCGCGCGTCGGGTGGACCTCGAGATCGGCAACCCGCTGCGCCTGCTGGCCCGGTTCGGCTACCACTTCCTGAGCCTCGGCGTGATCGTCTTCTTCCTGGTGCTCGACGTGCCACCGTTCAGCGCCGTCGTCTACGCCACCGCGGTGGCGGCGTTCTTCGGGCTGCTCGAGGCGACGCTCTCCCGCCGCCCCGTCTCCAGCGGGCTCGACGAGGAGTGGCTGCGTCACGACCAGACCGAGCGGATGCCGCTCGGGAAGTCGCTGCGTGACTACGCCGAGCGGCTGTACGGCGCCCTCGCCGCCGGTGTGCGCACCGCGCTTCCCGTCATCGCGGTGTGCGCGGCGGCCGGGGTGATCACCTCGGTGATCGCGAAGACCGGCCTGGGGCAGGTGCTCTCCGACGTGCTGGTCACCGCCGCCGAGACGCTGGCGCCCAACCAGGTCATGCTGCTGCTGCTCTCCGCGCTGTTCTCCGCGCTGGCGATCCTGCTGCTCGGCCTCGCCGTGCCGGTCACCGCGTCGTTCATCCTGAGCTGGGTGATCATCGGGCCGGCGCTGATCTCGCTGGACGTGGCCGCGCCGCAGGTCGCGATGTTCATCTTCTACTACGCGGTGCTCTCCGAGGTGTCCCCGCCCACCGCGCTGGCGGCGGTCGCCTCGGCCGCGATCACCGGCGGCCGGGTCATCCCGACGATGCTGCAGGCCTGCAAGTACACCCTGCCCGCCTTCCTCGCCCCGATGGCGTTCGTGGTGTCGGACAACGGTGACCTGCTGCTCTCCCGCGGACCACTCGCCCAGATCGCGCTGGCCTTCGTCGTCTGCGGCTTCGCCGTCGCGGCGCTCGCGGTGGTCACCACCGGCTGGATGTTCGGCCCCACCGGCCTGGTGGAGCGGCTGTTGTGCGTCCCCGCCGCACTGCTCCTTCTCTACCTCGACCCCACCACCTCCGCGATCGGTGCCGCGCTCCTGCTGGCTGCCGTCGCGATCCACCTCGTCCGGCGCCGGGTCGGCGGTCCTCCGCCGGCCACCGCCTGACCCATCGAAGCTCCGCCACACCCCGCGAACTCCCGAGAGAAACGGATCACGCAGATGAGAACTCCCCGCAAGCTCACCGGTGCGGCCCTCGGCCTGGTCACCGCACTCGCCCTCACCGCCTGCGGCGGCCAGCAGCAGCGCAGCGAGGCCGGGTCGGGTGCCGACGAGAGCAGCTGCGACGCCGGCGAGGGCCGCGTCAACATCGCGACCGGCAACTCCACCGGCGTCTACTTCGTCGTCGGTGGGGGGCTGGCCCAGCTCATCAACGACGAGACCGAGCTGCAGGCCACCGCCGCGGAGACCGGCGCGTCGGTGCAGAACATCCAGCAGCTCGTCGCCGGCGACTACGACATCGCGTTCTCGCTCGCCGACACCGCCGCCGACGCGGTCAACGGCGAGGGTGACTTCACCAGTGGTGAGGACGTCTCGACGCTCGCGCGCATCTACTCCAACTACACCCAGGTCGTCGTGCGCAGCGACTCCGGCATCGACTCGATCGAGGACTTCGCCGGCAAGCGGATCTCCACCGGCTCCCCGCAGTCGGGCACCGAGGTGATGGCGAACCGCCTGATCGAGGCCGCCGGCCTGGAGCTCGGCGACGTCAAGGCGCAGCGCCTCGACCTGACCAAGACGGTCGACGGGATGAAGGACGGCTCGCTCGACGGCTTCGTCTGGTCCGGCGGCCTGCCCACGCCGGGCGTGACCGACCTGTTCACCTCGATGGGCGACCAGGTGGAGTTCATCGACATCACGCCGCTGCTGCCGCAGCTGCAGGAGATCAGCGAGGTCTACGAGGAGACCACCATCCCGGCCGCCACGTACGGCACCGCCGAGGACGTCCCGACGATCGCGGTCCCCAACGTCTTGATGGTGCGCGACGACATGCCGGACAACCTGGCCTGCGCCCTGACCACCCTGATGCTCGACAACAAGGACCGCCTGGTCCAGGTGCACCCGGCGGCCGCCGAGCTCGA
>JAPSKJ010000016.1:4074-20733 GCA_031177735.1 Nocardioides sp. | reverse complement strand
GGTGATGGGCGCCGTGGGCGCCGGAGCGTCCACGGGCTCACCGAGCAGGTCGCTGCTGAGCTTCGCGGTCAGCGGATCCTGCAGCCGCTCCTCGAGCTCGGCCACCGTGAGCGGCTTGCTGAGCAGGAAGCCCTGTCCGAACGGGCAACCGAGACGACGCAGCATCTCCACCTGCGCCGGCTCCTCGATGCCCTCGGCCACCACGTGCACCCCGAGCGAGAGGCCGAACCTGATCAGCGACTCGGCGAGGTTCTCGTTGACGCCCCCGCCGCCGAGGAGCTGCACGAACGACCGGTCGATCTTGATGCCCTCGACCCCGAACCGCTGCAGGTAGGCGAAGCTCGCGTTGCCCGTGCCGAAGTCGTCGAGGGTGACGTTGCAGCCGAGGTCGGAGATCGCCGCGAGCACCTCGTCGTGGCCGCGACCGACACGCGACAGCATGGTCTCGGTGAGCTCGACGATCACCGCGTCGAGAGGCAGGCCGGCGTCCTCGGCCACGGCCAGCAGGCGGTCCACGACCAGCGGGTCGTCGATGTCAGGGGGTGAGAGGTTGATCGCCACGCTCAGGCCCGCGCCCCCGGGGAGCGTGCGCCAGTGGGCGACCTGGCGGACCGCCTTGACCATCATCAGCTCGTCGAGACGGACGACGAGACCGCTGTCCTCGGCCGCGTCCATGAAGGTCGCCGGGCTCAGCAGCCTGCCGGACTCTCCATCACGCAGCCTCGCGAGCGCCTCCACCGCCACCATCTGGCCGGTGCGCAGGTCGTAGCACGGCTGGTAGACGGCGACGAGGTCGCCGCGATCGAGCGCTTGCGCCAGTTCGGCGGCGCTGAGCACCAGCGTCCCCGGCTCGGCCATGCGTTCCACTCTCCTCAGCGCCACCGCCGATCCTGCCCGCCGATGCGGGGTGGAGCCTAGTGCCGCGACCGGGTTCCCGCCTCGGAATCGACCCAACTGGTGTCCTCCACGGCGAGCGCCCGGCTCACTCCCACTCGATGGTGCCCGGAGGCTTGGAGGTGATGTCGAGGGTGACCCGGTTGATCTCGGCCACCTCGTTGGTGATCCGTGTCGAGATCCGCTCGAGCACCTCGTAGGGCACCCGCGCCCAGTCGGCGGTCATGGCGTCCTCGGAGGTGACCGGGCGCAGGACCACCGGGTGGCCGTAGGTGCGGCCGTCGCCCTGGACGCCGACCGACCGGACGTCGGCGAGGAGCACCACCGGGAACTGCCAGATGTCGCGGTCCAGGCCCGCGCGGGTGAGCTCCTCACGGGCGATCGCGTCGGCCTCGCGCAGGATGTCGAGCCGCTCACGGGTGACCTCGCCGATGATGCGGATGCCGAGGCCGGGGCCGGGGAACGGGTGCCGCCAGACGATCTCCGGCGGCAGGCCGAGCTGCTCGCCCACCAGGCGGACCTCGTCCTTGAACAGCGTCCGGAGCGGCTCGACGAGCTCGAACTCGAGGTCGTCGGGCAGGCCGCCCACGTTGTGGTGCGACTTGATGTTGGAGGTGCCGGCTCCCCCACCGGACTCGACCACGTCGGGGTAGAGCGTGCCCTGCACCAGGTAGGCGACCTTCTCGCCCTCCGCCGCCGACTCGGCGAGCACCTCGGCTTCCGCGGCCTCGAAGACGCGGATGAACTCGCGGCCGATGATCTTGCGCTTCTCCTCGGGGTCGGTCACACCGGCGAGGGCGTCGAGGAACTGCTTCTCGGCGTCGACGACCTTGAGCGAGACGCCGGTGGCGGCGACGAAGTCGCGCTCGACCTGCTCGGTCTCGTCCTTGCGCATCAGTCCGTGGTCGACGTAGACGCAGGTGAGCCGGTCGCCGATGGCACGCTGCACCAGGGCCGCCGCCACGGCGGAGTCGACCCCACCGGACAGCCCGCAGATGGCGCGGCCGCGGTCGCCGATCTGGGCGCGGATCGCCTCGATCTGCTCCTCGGCGATGTTGCCGATGGTCCACGTCTGGCGGCAGCCGGCGATGTCCCGCAGGAAGTGCTCGAGCACCTGCTGGCCGTGCTCGCTGTGCAGCACCTCGGGGTGCCACTGCACCCCGGCGAGGCCGCGGTCGACGTTCTCGAAGGCCGCAACCGGCGTCGACTCGGTCGAGGCGAGCACGCGGAAGCCCTCCGGCGCCGCGACCACGGAGTCGCCGTGCGACATCCACACCCGGTGGATCGGCGGGATGTCGGCGAGCAGGGTGCCCTCGTCGGCCACGTTCACCAGCGTGCGGCCGTACTCCCGGGCGCCGGTGGCGTCGACCCTCCCGCCGAGACCCTGCGCCATCAGCTGGAACCCGTAGCACATGCCGAAGACCGGGGTGCCGGCCGTGAACAGCCCGGTGTCGATGCCGGGGGCGCCGGCTGCGTAGACGCTGGAGGGACCGCCGGAGAGGATGATCGCCTTGGGCTGCTTGGCCAGCATCTCCTCGACGGGCATCGTGTGCGGCACGATCTCGGAGTAGACCCGCGCCTCGCGGACACGGCGCGCGATCAGCTGGGCGTACTGCGCCCCGAAGTCGACCACCAGGACCAGATCGTGCTCAGCCGTCATGGCCGAATCCTAGACGAGCAGGGCCCAGTCCACCGCCTCGGCGTCGCCCCCCGCGGCCTCCGGAGGCGACGGCGAGACGAACGGCAGATGGACCGCACCTCACCCGGCGGTGGCCGGGGATCTGCGAGCCCAAGGCCCGACCGCGGATCTGTGCCCGCGGCCCAAGAGCACCCGCCCTCAAGCCTCCTACCGTGGGCACACCCCCACCACGACAAGAGGTCAGCAACGTGTCTTCACCCCGGTCCGGACTCTCCCGCCGCTCCGTCCTCTCCGCAGGAGCGCTCTCCCTCTCGGCGTTGGCGGTGAGCCACTCCTTCTCCCCCGCTCGCGCTGCTGCCGCGACGCCGACCCGGGCCCTGCGGACGGCGCTGAGCGGGCGCGCCGGCACCCTCTCGCTGCTGACCGACCCGTTCCTGCAGGCCCCGACCGCCGACGGAGTCTCCGTCGTGTGGATGACGGAGTACGCCGGCAGCAGCCACGTCCTGCTCGTCGGCGACGCCGTCGCCACGCTCAGCGACGAGCAGCTCCGAGCCGCCGCCGCGGGCACGCCGCCCGCCGGCGTACGGTCCTTCTCGAGCGCCTCGATCCGGCTCTCCCGCACGGCCGAGGACCGCAGCTCCTTCCTCGACGTGAAGCCGACCCCCGAGCAGGGTGTCGTGCCCCGTCCGGTCCACCGCCACGAGGCGGTCGCGACCGGGCTCGCCGCCGGCTCGCGGACGCCGTACCGCATCGTCAGCACCGACGGTGACGGCTTCGTCGCCTCCGGCACCTTCGAGCTGGCGCCGGCCGCACGGCCCGGCCAGGCCCTGACCATCCTGCTCACCAGCGACCACCAGGCGATGGTGAACACCGCGGCCAACCTGCAGCTGGCCAAGGAGACCGTCGGCGACATCGACGCGGTGTTCCTGGCCGGTGACCTGGTCAACGTGCCCGACCGCGCCTCGGAGTGGTTCGACGACACCCGCGGGAGCGCGTTCTTCCCGTGCCTGCAGGGGCGCGGTGGCCGCGTCTCGACCGGTGGCGTGGAGTACCACGGCGGCGAGATCATCCAGTACGCGCCGCTGTTCCCCGCGGTCGGCAACCACGAGGTGCAGGGCCGGCGTGACGGCGCGACCACGCTCAGCCTCGACAACACCGTCCCGCGCGAGGTCGCGGAGAAGGCCTACGCCAAGGTCGCGGCCACGGTGAACCCGACCGACGACCCCGCGGTCAAGGCGCAGTGGATCGAGGACAACTCGTGGAGCACCACGACGTACGAAGAGATCTTCACCCTCCCCGACGACAGCCCGGGTGGTCGCCAGTACTACGCCGTCACGCTCGGTGACGTGCGCCTGGTCTCGCTCTTCTCCACCCGCATCTGGCGCGGCACGACGGCCAACGCCGACCCCGCTGCGCGGACGGCGAACAGCCGCTACCAAGAGGCCGCCGCCAACCTCAGCGACCCGATGAAGCAGGGCTACGGGGAGTTCGTCTTCTCCTCCCTCGCGGTCGGCAGCGAGCAGTACGACTGGCTCGAGGAGGAGCTCGCCAGCGACGAGTTCCAAGGCGCCCCGATCAAGGTCGTCATGCTGCACGAAGGCCCGCAGGGGCTGGGCGACAACGTGATGCCGGTCTTCGCCGACCCCGAACGGATCGAGGTGCGCGACGCCGCAGGGGTCCTGACCTCGGTGCGCTACGAGTACCGCCCGCAGGACAACATGCTGCTCCACGACCTCCAGCCGCTGCTCGAGTCGGCCGGCACCGACCTCGTCCTCAACGGGCACAGCCACCTCTGGAACCGCTTCCGCTCCGAGGGCGGCACCCACTGGCTGGAGACGTCCAACACCGGCAACACCTACGGCGCGTTCCACGGCCTGAGCAACCGGACCCGTCCGCTGCCTCCGGCGCCCTGGAACTCCGACTACTACCTGTCGATGGGCAACCCCGGCGGGCTGGACCCGATCGTCCCGACCGTCGAGCCGTTCACGAACCCCGACGGCGTCCCGCTGCCGTTCGTGCAGAGCAACGACCTGTGCGTGTTCACCACGCTGCAGACCGACACCCGCGAGGTGACCGCCTGGGTGTACGACGTCAAGCGGCCCGAGGTGAAGCCGTGGGTCTTCGACCGGTTCACCCTGGGCCGCGATGCCACGACCACGACGGCGACCGCCACCGCCACCACCACCGGCGGCACGAAGGTCGCCGGCACCGTCGAGGCCGCGACGCCGGCCAACGGCACGGTCGTCGTCAGCGAGGCCACCACCGACCTGGCGCTGGCCACGGTGGTCGACGGGACCTTCACCGCGATGCTGCCCGCCGGGCTGCTGGAGGCCGGCGCGCACACCCTCACCGTGACCTTCCCCCAGACCGCCACCCACCTGGCGTCCTCGACCACCGTGACGGTCGACGTCACCGCACCGCCGGCCGGCGCCCCCGGCCCGGCCGGTCAGCCGGGTCCGGCCGGGCCCGCGGGCCACAACGGCCGGGACGCCGCCGTCGTCACCGCACTCCTCGCCAAGGTGACGCCCCAGCGGGTGCGCCTGCGGGTCCACGTCGCGGTCGAGTCGGGGAGCCCGGCCGGCATGGTCACCGTGCGCAGGCGGGGCGGTGCGCTGCTGCGCACCGCGACGGTCGGCGCCGACGGAAACCTGAGCCTCGTCCTGCCACGCAAGAAGCTCGGCAAGGGCCGGAGCACGACGTTGCAGGTGACCTACCTCGGCACCGAGCAGGCCGGCCCCTCCGTCGGCACGGTCTCGTTCTCCCTCCCCCGCCGCTGAACGGGTCGTTCACTGCGGCTGACCGCGCGCGGCCAGCCGCAGGGCGCACTCCAGCTCGAGCCGCCGTTCGCTGAGGTCTTGGCGCCCGAGCAGCTCGGTGGCCTGTCGGACCCGGTAGGACACCGTGTTGCGGGCGATGTGGAGCCGGGCAGCGGTGCGGGAGAGGCTCCGCTCGGACTCCAGGTAGGCCAGCAGCGTGGCCCGCAGCTCGGCGGCACGCGGTGCACCAGCGGCCAGCGCGCCGAGGTGACGCTCGACGAAGGTGCGGGCCCGGTCCGCGTCGGTGCCGAGCAGCAGGTCGAGCTCGACGTCCCGGAAGTCGACGATCCCGGCGCGCGGCACGACGGCCGTCGCGGCGACCGCCTCCCGGTGGCTGGCGCGGAAGCCCGCCAGCCCGGGGCCCGGCACCCCGGCCCAGGCCACGAGCCCTGCAGGTCGACAGGCGGCGAGGAGCCCGAGGTCGACCTCGGAGGTGCGCCACGCCGTCCACAACCAGGCGCGGCTCCCGCGCGGGACGATGAGCACCGCAGCCGGCGATACGGCGGCCATCCAGCGCTCCAGCAGCAGGTGCAGGCTCGAGTCGGCATCGCCGACGCGGTCCACGACCAGGGCCAGGTGGTGGCGGTGGAGCGGATAGCCGAGCGCCGCGGAGGCGGCGCCGGCCGGGATATCTCCCGACTCCAGGACCCGGTCCACAAGGGCCGCACGCTCCAAACCTGCGCCGCCGTGCCAGCGCTCGTGGACGGCCCGGTACTCGTCGAGCACGCAGCGGTGCGCCTCGGCGACGACCGCGTGCAGCCCCGCCGCCACGCGGCGCGCCTCCTGCCGCGCCAGCGGGGCCGGGGTGTGGGCCAGTGCGGCGTCGAGGAGGGCGTCACCGAGCAGCCCGTGCGCGAGGCTCAGCGAGGCCAGCACCCGTTCGAGCGGGATCGCCCGGGCGGCGTACTCCTGCACGCGGACCCTGACCTCCTCCGGCGGCTCGGGCCGCCGGCGGTCGCCGGCGAGCACCGTGAGCGCCTGCACCACCAACGCCTCCACCGCGCCGCGCAGCTCAGCCAGCTTCAACTCGCCGCCCGCCGGCACGACGACGTCGTCAGCGATCCGCCCGGCGATGCCGTGGGCGACCCCGGCGGCCCACAGCAGGGGTCCGCCCTCCAGCACCGTGATCCAGTCGCTGGCGCGGGGACCGCGGATCAGCCGGTTCGGGGTCGATGTCGCGTCCGACACGTGCCTGCGGCCTCCCTGCACGCCAGCGTCTCTGGCAAGCGCGAAGATCGCGGGGCATGCCGAACGCTGCCGGGCCGACCGACGTCGACGGTGCGAACGCTCGCCGAACAGTCCGCGCGTCCTCCCTGCCGCAAATGCACCAGGGCCCGGCCGGGGAGGGAGGGTGGCCGGGCCCTGATCGTCCACGCGTGTGCTGGACAGCGCCTGGACCACGAGACCCGGAACATTTAAGGGAGGGAGCAATCTCCGGGTCTGCCGAGATCAACGAGGCCGGATGATGGGAGTTACGCCGTTTTGGGGGTATTTCTGCCAGGTTCGCCAACCCGCCCGCGGCGGGCGGTCTCATCGTCAGCTGACGCCCACGATCGGCAACCGCAACGCCGCGGGAGCGTCGTCCGGGACCGCCGGTCTCGCCGGGCGCACCGGCTCCAGGCGCTGGTACGCCGCACCCAGCTCGGGCCGCGGGTCGGGCTCGCCCTTGTTGGGCCAGAACGCCATCGCTCGCTCGGCTTGCGCGGTGATGGTGAGGGAGGGGTTGACCCCGAGGTTGGCCGAGACGGCCGAGCCGTCCACGACGTGCAGCCCCGGGTAGTGGTAGACCCGCTGGTAGGCGTCGATGACACCGGAGTCGGCGGAGTCCCCGATCGTGCAGCCACCGATGAAGTGCGCGGTGAGCGGCCGGTTGAACGGCTCACCGATGGTGCCGCCGGCGTACCCCCCACCCATGACCTCGGCCATCTTGCGGGCCGCCTCGTTGGCCGCCGGGATCCACGTCGGGTTGGGCTCGCCGTGGCCCTGCCGGGAGGACAGCCTCCAGCCGAACGGCGTCTTGCGCGGGAAGGTGGTGATCGAGTTGTCGAGCGACTGCATCACCAGCGCGATGACGGTGCGCTCCGACCAGTGCTTGAGGTCGTAGAGCCTGGTCAGCTCGCCCTTCTGCGCCCACAGCTCCCGCAGCCAGGTCTTCCACCGCTTCGGGTCGGCGTCGCCGTCGGTGAGGACCGTCTGCAGCAGCGCCATGGCGTTGCTGCCCTTGCCGTAGCGGACGGGCTCGATGTGGGTGTGCTCGTCGGGGTGCCAGGAGGAGGTGATGGCGGCGCCCTGGCTGTAGTCGACGCTGCGGTCGGGTGCGATCGCGCCGAGGATCGACTCGGAGTTGGTGCGGGTGAGGTGGCCCAGCCGGTCGGAGATCCGCGGCAGGTCGCCGGTGACCTTGAGCTTGTGCAGCAGCTTCTGGGTGCCCAGCGCGGCCGCCGAGAAGACCACCTGGTCGGCGGTGAACACCCTCACCGCGGACCGGCGCGACAGCTTCGCCTTGGTCCAGCGGGCATGCACCTCGTAACCGCCGCCGGCCCGCGGCACCACCCGGGTGACGGTGGTCAGCGGGTGGACGACCGCGCCGTTGCGCTCGGCGAGGTAGAGGTAGTTCTTGACCAGCGTGTTCTTCGCGTTGTGCCGGCAGCCGGTCATGCACTCGCCGCAGTCGGTGCAGGTGCGCCGCGACGGGCCGGCGCCGCCGAAGAACGGGTCGGGCACCTCGGTGCCGGGCTCCTGGCCCGGACCGCCGAAGAAGACGCCGACGGGCGCGGGGCCGAAGGTGTCGCCGCGGCCCATCTCCTCGGCGACCTTCTTCATCACGTCGTCCGAGGGCGTCATGGTGGGGTACGTCGTCACGCCGAGCATCCGCTTGGCCTGGTCGTAGTACGGCGCCAGCTCCGACTTCCAGTCGGTGATGTGCGACCACGACGGGTCGCGGTAGAACGGATCGAGCGGCTCGTAGAGGGTGTTGGCGTAGACCAGCGACCCGCCGCCGACGCCCGCGCCGGCCAGGATCAGGCAGTCGCGCACCATGTCGATGCGCTGGAGGCCGTAGCAGCCCAGCGCCGGGTTGAAGAGGAACCGCTTGAGGTCGAAGGACGTCTTCGCGAAGTCCTCGTCGGCGAAGCGGGCGCCCGCTTCGAGCACACCCACGCGGTAGCCCTTCTCGGTCAGCCGCAGGGCGGAGACCGACCCGCCGAAGCCCGAGCCGATGACCAGGACGTCGTAGTGGGTCATGCTCGGCCGAGCTTCTTGAGCAGCTTCAGGCTGCCCGTCATCAGGGTGGCGTAGGTCTGGTCCGACATGCCGAGCATCGGCGCCAGCCGCATCAGCCGCTGGGTGGCGACGGACTGCGACTCGGTGTAGCGCACGATGCCCTCCGCGCCCTGGCGTCGGCCCATGCCCGAGGAGCGCATGCCACCCATCGGCGCGGCGATGCTGGCGAAGGTCGCGCCGAACGCCTCGTTGATGTTCACGGTGCCGGCCTTGACCTGCCGGGCGAGCGCCCGTGCGCGGTGGCCGTCACGGCTGTAGATCGCGGCGTTGAGACCGTACTCGCCGTCGTTGGCGCGAGCGACCGCTTCCGCCTCGTCGTGGAAGCGGTAGATGCTCACCACGGGGCCGAAGGTCTCGTTGCCGAAGCAGGTCATCTCGGGGGTGACTCCCTCGAGGATCGTCGGCTCGAAGAAGAACGGCCCGAGGTCGGGGCGGGCACGACCGCCGGTGCGGACCACCGCTCCCTTGGCGACGGCGTCCTCGACGTGGGCGAGCGTGGTGTCGAGCTGGCTCTGGGAGATCAGCGTGCCCATGTCGTTGCCCCACTCGAGCGTCGCCCCGAGCGTCATCGCCTCGGTGCGCGCGACGAACCGCTCGACGAAGCGGTCGTAGACCGCGTCGGCCACGTAGAGCCGCTCGATGGAGACGCACAGCTGCCCGGCGTTGGAGAACGCCGCCCGGACCGCCCCCTCGGCCGCCTTCTCGACATCGGCGTCGGCCAGGACGAGCATCGGGTTCTTGCCGCCGAGCTCGAGGGAGCAGCCGATCAACCGCTCCGCGCAGCCCTGCGCGACCAGCTTGCCGGTGGCGGTGGAGCCGGTGAAGCAGATGTAGTCGGCACGCTCGATGATCTGGGTGCCGGTGCGCGAGCCCGGGCCGGCGACGACCTGCCACAGATCCTCGGGGAAGCCGGCCTGCTCGAGCAGCTCGGCGCCGAGCAGGGCGGACAGCATGGTCTGCGCGTCCGGCTTGGCCACCACCGCGTTGCCCGCGGCGACCGCGGCGAGGCCGTCGCACAGCGCCATGGTGAAGGGGTAGTTCCACGGCGAGATGATGCCGACGACGCCCTTCGGGACCCGGTTGACGTCCACCCGGGTCAGCGCGGGGATGACGCCGGGCATCCGGGTGGTGCCGAGGTGGTGGTGGAGCGTGCGCGCGTAGTAGCGCGCGGTGAGCGCGACGTGCAGGGGCTCGTCGAAGGCGTGCTTGCGCGCCTTGCCCGACTCCAGCACGATCAGGTCGAGGACCTCCTCCTGGCGCTCCAGGATGAGGTCGTGCAGCCGCAGCAGCACCGCCTTGCGGTGCTCGAGGCTGGTGCGGGCCCACTTCTCCTGCGCCCGACGGGCCCGGGCGAACGCCTCCGCGACGTCGGCCTCGCTCGACTGCGGGACGTGCGCGAGGGGCGCGCCGTCGAGCGGCGACCTCACCTCCCGACTCTCCCCCGACGTCGCGAGCACCCGGGCGAGCAGGGCCTCGACGTAGGCCGGCTCCAGGGCGTACGACGCGGCCGGGTCGTGCTCCGGGTCGCGCGGGCCCGCCACGAGCGGACCGCCGGGCTGGCCAGGGTTGGGAACGGAAGCACTCATGTACCGAGAGTATGTGACGGCTGTCGCAGGGGCTACCGGTTGGTAGGAAAAACCTGGGACACCGCGTCCCGGATCACCCGGGCCCGGTCGGTGGCAGCGCCGGCGGAAGCCGTCACACGATGTCGGCGACGCTCACCCGAGCCTCGTCGGCCTCCTGGTCGGTGAGCATCTGCTGGGAGCGCCGCTCCGCCTCGACACGGCGCAGGTAGTGGTCGACCTCCTCGGCGGTCCGCTCGGCCGACCAGCCGAGCTCCTCGGCCATCAGCCGGGCGACCCCCGGCGCGGCGGCGACCCCGCGGTCGAACATCTCGATCGAGATCCGGGTGCGCCTGGCGAGCACGTCGTCGAGGTGCCGGGCGCCCTCGTGGGTGACCGCGTAGACGACCTCCGCGGCCAGGTAGTCCTCGGCACCCTCGAGCGGCACGCCGAGGCTGCGGCGGGCTGCTACCAGGTCGAGCACCTCGTCGATCATCCCGCCGTAGCGCCCGAGCAGGTGGTCGATGCGCGCGACGTGCAGGCCGGCGCGGCGGGCCAGCATCACGCGCTGGTTGGCGCGGGTCTCGTAGCCGTCGGCGCCGAGCAGCCGGACCCGGTCGGTGATCGACTCGCGCAGCGCCACGTTGGCGGTCGTGCGCAGGCTGTGCCCCGCGGCGTCGACGGCATCCTTGGCCATGACGCGATAGGTGGTCAGCTTGCCGCCGGCGATCATCACCAGCCCCGGCACCGGAGTCACCACGGTGTGCTCGCGCGAGATCTTCGACGTGGGCTCGGACTCGCCGGACAGGAGCGGGCGCAGGCCGGCGTACACGCCCTCGACGTCCTCGTGGTCGAGCGGCTCGCGCAGGATCGCGTTGACGTGGTCGAGCACGTAGTCGATGTCGGCCTTGCTGGCGGCGGGGTGCGCCTTGTCGAGGTTCCAGGCGGTGTCCGTGGTGCCGATGATCCAGTGCCGGCCCCACGGGATCACGAAGAGCACCGACTTCTCCGTGCGCACGATGAAGCCGGACTCGCTGCGGATCCGGTCGCGCGGCACGACCAGGTGGATGCCCTTGGACGCCTGCACGTGCAGGGCGCCGCGGCCGCCGACCATCTCCTGGATCTCGTCGGTCCACACGCCCGCTGCGTTGACGACCACCTTGGCGCGGATCTCCAGGTCGCGACCGTGCTCCAGGTCGCGCGCGAGTACGCCGACGACCCGCTCGCCCTCGCGCACGAACCCGGTGACGCGCACCCGGGTGGCGACGTGGGCGCCGTGGCGTGCGGCGGTGCGGGCGATCGTCGTGACCAGGCGGGCGTCGTCGACCTGGCAGTCGTAGTACTGGATGGCGCCGGAGATCGAGTCGGCCCGGAAGTCGGGGGCGATCCGGGCGACGCCGCGGCGGGTCAGGTGCCGGTGCCGCGGCAGACCCATGTCGTACTTGCCGAGCATCGCCATGCTGTCGTAGAGCGCGAGGCCGGCACCGACGTAGGGCCGCTCCCACACCTTGCGGGTGAGCGGGTAGAGGAACGGCACCGGCCGGACCAGGTGCGGCGCCAGCCGGGTGAGCAGCAGCCCGCGCTCCTGGAGCGCCTCGCGGACGAGGGCGAAGTCCATCATCTCCAGGTAGCGCAGCCCACCGTGGATGAGCTTGCTGCTGCGGCTGCTGGTGCCGCTGGCGAGGTCACGCTGCTCGAGCAGACCGGTGGCGAGTCCGCGGGTCACCGCGTCGAGCGCGACGCCGGCGCCGGTGACGCCGCCACCGACCACGAGGACGTCGAGCTCGGGCTCCCCGGCCGTGCCGGTCATCGCGGACAGCGCCGCGTCGCGGGCGGCGGGGCTCAACGCCCCCGGGACGAGACCGGGCTGGCTCATGGCTCCAGGCTAGGCGCAACGCGCCCGGTGCCCATGCTCAGCCCGGCAGGTCGACCAGCGTGGCGAGCGCAGCCCGGTGGGCGCCGGAGGTGCCCAGGGCGATCTGGTCGGCCTTGGCCCGCTTGAGGTAGAGGTGCGCCGGGTGCTCCCAGGTCATCCCGATGCCGCCGTGGAGCTGGATGGCCTCCTCGGCGGCCCGCACGGCCACCTCGCCGCAGTACGCCTGGGCGAGGCGTGCCGCGACGGGCAGGTCGGGGTCGCCGGCGGCGAGTGCGGCGGCGGCGTAGCGGGCGGCCGCGGTCGCGGACTCCACCTCGACGTAGAGGTCGGCCAGCCGGTGCTTGAGCGCCTGGAACCCGCCGACGACCCGGCCGAACTGGCGGCGCTCCTTGAGGTAGGCCACCGTCGTGGTCAGGCACCACTGCGCCACCCCGAGCTGCTCGGAGGCCATCAGCGCGGCTCCGGCGAGCAGGCCACGGCGTACCGCCTCCTCGCCCGCGCCGGCGCCGACGACCACCTCGCCCCGGACCCCGGCGAGGGTGAGGTCCGCCAGCTGACGGCTCATGTCGAGTGAGACGACCGGCTCGATCCGGACGTCGGAGGCGGCGACGGCGTGGATCGCCAGGCCGCCGTCGGCGACCACCGGCACCAGCAGTACGTCGGCTTCCAGCGCGCCGGCGACGCTGGTGATCCGCCCGGAGATGCCCGCGCCGTCGACGGCGAGCCCGGGCAGGTCGGCGTCGGGGCCGACCGAGAACGGCATCGCCAGCGCGGCCGTCCGCCCACCGGCGGCGAGCTCGGCGAGCAGCTCGCCCGGCTCGGCGAGCAGGACGGTCGTGGCCACCACGGCGCTGGTCAGGAACGGCACCGGCGCGACGGAGCGACCGAGCTCCTCCAGCACGACCGCGGCCTCGCGGGCCGAGGCACCGGCACCGCCGTGCTCCTCGGGCACGAGCAGGCCGGTCACGCCGATCTCGTCGGCGAGCGCTCGCCACAGCGGGGTGCTGGCCGAGCGGTCGCCGTCGTAGGCGGCCGCCACGGCGGCGGGCTCCAGGCGCGCGGCGAGCAGGGTGCGGACCGAGGAGCGCAGATCGTCCTCAAGGTCGGTGTAGAGCAGGTCGAGATCGGTCGTCGGCTGGTTCATCTGGGCATGTCCTTCCAGGGCAGGTCCTTGTCGACGCGCGGCTCCGACGGCAGGCCGAGCACCCGCTCGGCGACGACGTTGCGGAGGATCTCCGACGTGCCGCCCTCGATGGAGTTGCCCTTGGCACGCAGGTAGCGGTAGACCGCATCGCGGCCGGTGAAGTCGACGCGGTCGGGACGTCGCATCGTCCAGCCGGGCTCGCTGGTGTAGCGCAGGCCCTCCTCACCGAGGATCTCCAGCTCCAGTCCGCTCAGCTGCTGGGCGAGCCGGGCGAAGGTGAGCTTCATGGCCGAACCCTCGGGGCCGGGTTGCGCGCCCGCGGCCAGCCGCTGGCCGAGTCGGCGCCCGGTGAGGCGGGCGACCTCCGAGTCCACCCACAGGCGCAGCATCCGGTCGTGCAGCTCGGGCGTGCGCCGCTCGGGGTGGGCCCGCCAGGCGTCGGCGACGATGCCGACCATCCCGGCCTCCCGGGCGACCGCGCCGCCCCCGATCGCGACCCGCTCGTTGTTGAGCGTGGCGGTCGCGACCCGCCAGCCATCACCCTCGGCGCCGAGCCGGAAGGAGTCGGGGATGCGGACGTCGGTGAGGAAGACCTCGTTGAACTCCGCTTCGCCGGTGATCTGGCGCAGCGGCCGCACCTCGACCCCGGGATCGGTCATCGGGCAGACGAAGTAGGTGAGCCCGCGGTGCTTCGGCACGCCGGGGTCGGTGCGGGCGACCAGGATCGCGAAGGCGGCGTTGTGGGCGCCCGAGGTCCACACCTTCTGGCCGTTGACGACCCACCCGTCGCCGTCGCGGACCGCCCGGGTCGCCACGGCGGCGAGGTCGGACCCGGCGCCGGGCTCGCTGAAGAGCTGGCACCAGATCTCCTCCCCGGTCCACAGCGGCCGCAGGAAGCGGTCCTGCTGATCCGGCGTGCCGAAGGCCAGGATCGTCGGCGCCGCCATGCCGAGGCCGATGCCGTTGGTGTGCGGCTTGTTGTCCGGGGCGCCGGCCGCGGTGAAGATCGCGTCGACCTCGGCCTGCCACGCCCGCGGCAGGTCGAGGCCGCCGCGCCCCTCGGGGAAGTGCACCCAGGCCAGCCCGGCGTCGTACCGAGCGCGGAGGAAGGCGACCGGGTCGCCTGCCGGGTCGTGGGCGCCGAGGAACTCCTGGACGCGTCGGCGCAGCTCGTCGAGGTTCACCGCCGCGCCTCCTGCCGGCGGAGCTCGGCTCGGGCGAGCGCGTTCTTGTGCACCTCGTCGGGGCCGTCGGCGAAGCGCAGCGTGCGGATGCCGGCGTAGGCGGCGGCGAGCGGGAAGTCCTGCGACAGCCCGCCGGCGCCATGCACCTGGATGGCCTTGTCGAGGATCCACTGCACGGTGGCGGGGGTGGCGATCTTGATCGCCTGGATCTCGGTGTGGGCGCCCTTGTTGCCGACGGTGTCCATCAGCCAGGCCGTCTTGAGCACGAGCAGGCGGAGCTGCTCGATCCGCACCCGCGACTCGGCGATCCAGTCGCGGACCACCCCCTGGTCGGCGATGGGCTTGCCGAACGCGACCCGCGAGGCGGCGCGCGCGCACATCAGCTCGATGGCCCGCTCCGCCACGCCGATCGAGCGCATGCAGTGGTGGATGCGGCCGGGCCCGAGCCGCGCCTGCGCGATCGCGAAACCGGCCCCCTCCTCCCCGATCAGGTTCGTCACCGGCACCCGCACGTCGGTGAAGACCAGCTCGGCGTGACCGCCGTGGTCGTGGTCGTCGTAGCCGAAGACGTGCATGCCGCGCTTGACCTCCAGCCCGGGGACGTCACGCGGCACCAGCACCATCGACTGCTGGCGGTGCCGGTCGGCGGTCGGGTCGGTCTTGCCCATCACGATGAAGATCCGGCAGTTCGGGTTCATCGCTCCGGTGATCCACCACTTGCGGCCGTTCAGCACGTACTCGTCGCCGTCGCGCACGATGCTCAGCTCGATGTTGGTCGCATCCGAGGACGCCACCGCCGGCTCGGTCATCGCGAAGGCCGAGCGGATCGTGCCGTCGAGCAGCGGCTCGAGCCACTCCTTCTGCTGCTCCGGGGTGCCGAACATGGAGAGCACCTCCATGTTGCCGGTGTCCGGCGCCGCGCAGTTCATCGCTGCCGGGGCGAGGTGGCTGCGCCCACTGATCTCGGCCAGCGGGGCGTACTGCAGGTTGGTCAGCCCGGCGCCGTGCTCGCCGGGGTCGAAGAGGTTCCACAGACCGCGGCGGCGGGCCTCCGCGCGCAGCTCACCCATCACCGGCACGGCGTCCCACGCCCAGTGGTCACCCGAGCTCTCCAGCTGTTCGCGGAAGACCTCCTCGGCGGCGTAGACGTGGCGGTCCATGAAGTCGAGCAGCTCGGCGCGCAGCTCCTCGGTCCGGGCGTCGAAGGAGAAGTCCATGTCAGTTCCCTCGGTCTTCCTTGAGTGCGGCGAGGCCGATCTCGAGCAGCCCGTGGATGCCCTCGCCGATCGTGTCGAAACCCTCCCCGACCGTCTGGCCCTGGAGGTGGCGGTAGTGGATGCCCTCGAGGATGGCGGCGAGCTTGTACGCCGCCAGGCCGAGGTAGAACCCGAGCCGACCGAGGTCGCGTTCGCTCGCCTCCTCGTAGCGGGCGAGGACCTCGTCCTCGCTCAGGTAGCCCGGCGCGAGCGTGACGTCGGTGACGGTGCCGTCGGCCGACATCGACGCCATCCGGCCGTAGAGCAGCATCACGGCGAGGTCGGTGAGCGGGTCGCCGAGGGTGGCCATCTCCCAGTCGACGACCGCGTTGATCCGGTCGAGGTCCTCCGGGCCGGTGCCGACCAGCACGTTGTCGAGCCGGAAATCGCCGTGGACGATGCCGGCCGCGCTCCCCGTGGGGACGCTGTCCGTGAGCCGGGCGTGCAGCTCGTCGGCCGCCGGCAGGTCGCGGTGGTGCGAGGCATCCATCTGCTTCTTCCACCGGGCCACCTGGCGGACGAGGAAGCCCTCGGGCCGACCGAAGTCGCCCAGCCCGACGCTGTCCGGATCGACCTGGTGCAGCGCCGCCAGGGTGTCGACGAGCCGCTCGGAGATGGACCGGGTCCGCTCCGCACCGAGCGCCTCCAGCTCGGCACGGCGGCGGTAGGGCACGCCGTCGACGCGCTCCATCACGTAGAACGGCGCGCCGACGACCTCGGAGTCCTCGCAGAGGGCGTAGGTCACGGGGACGGGCACCTCGGTGTGCCGCAGCGCTGTCATCACGCGGTGCTCCCGCGCCATGTCGTGGGCGGTCGCGAGCACGTGGCCGAGCGGCGGACGCCGCACGATCCAGGTCTGCTGACCGTCGGTCACCTCGTAGGTCAGGTTCGACTTGCCGCCGGCGATGTGCCGGGCGGAGAGCTCTCCCCAGGCGCCGGGCACGTGCTCGGCGAACCAGTCGGTCAGCCTCGACAGGTCGAGGCCGGGCACCTCACTCACTGCGTC